>NZ_JBKGHJ010000481.1:0-6242 GCF_046520365.1 Corallococcus sp. 4LFB | reverse complement strand
CCGCCGGCCGGCCGAGCAGGGCCATCCGCACCCGGAGGCCGCGCGGCTGTCCGCGACGGGGCCGGAGACGGCGCGCTCCAGCGAGCACGGCACGGAGGTGGTGCGGCCCCTGGGCGGTCCGGAGTGCTCCGGCTGTCACACCGGCGAGGCCGCGCAGCGCATGGGCGTGCTCCAGGTGCGCCTGGGCGAGCCCACGCTGCACCGCCAGCTCCAGACGGTGTTCCAGGACGCGCTGGGCGCCATGGTGTTCTTCGTGGGCATCCTGGCGCTCGTCACCTGGCTGTCGCTGCGCTTCGTGCTCACCGCGCCGCTCAAGCGGCTGAGCGAGGCCATGGGGCGCGCGGCGGACGGCGACCTGCTGGTGCGCGCCGAGGCGCGGGGCACGGATGAGATTTCGCGGCTGGGCGCGGCCTTCAACCAGATGCTCGCGCGGCTCACCTCCATGAAGGTGGAGGAGATCGACACGCACCGCGACCTCCAGCTGGTGAAGGAGAAGCTGGCGCTGAAGGACGAGCTGGAGGAGCGCCTGCGGGAGCTGTCGCTGCTGTACGACGTGGCGCGCTCGCTCAACACCACGCTGGAGCTGGACGAGCTGCTCTCGCGCATCACCCGCATGGTGGTGGAGCGGCTGCACATCCCCGACTTCTCCATCATGCTCCTCAACGAGGAGGGCCTGCTGGAGGTGAAGCACGCGTGGCCGCGGGGTCGGGGCCTGGAGGGCCACACCTTCGCCCTGGGCGAGGGCGCCTGCGGCCGGGCCGCCCAGACGCGCAAGGCGGTGTACCTGCCGGACCTGACGGACAGCACCAGCATCTTCGCGCGGCGCGGCCTGCGCGGCGGCTCCGAGCACGGCACGCTCCTGGCTGTGCCCATGGTGCACGCGGACACCCTGCTGGGCGTCATCAACTTCCAGCGCCCGCAGACGGCGAGCATCTCCGCGGAGGAGATTGAGCTCTTCACCGCCGTGGCGGATCAGGCCGCGACGGCGGTGACGAACGCGCGCCTGCACGCGGAGACGGTGAAGCTCACGCTGACGGACGCGCTCACGGGCGTGCCCAACCGCCGCCACCTCTTCCAGCGGCTGGACCTGGAGCTGGCGCGGGCCCAGCGCTTCGGCGTGCCGCTGGCCCTGCTGATGGTGGACGTGGACCACTTCAAGCGGCTCAACGACCTGGCCGGACACCGCGCCGGCGACGAGACGCTGCGCCGGGTCTCCGACGTGCTGCGCACCCGCGCGCGCAAGGTGGACACCCTGGGGCGCTACGGCGGCGAGGAGTTCGTGCTGCTCCTGCCGCAGGTGTCCAAGGCCACGGCGGTGGAGGTCGCGGAGACGCTGCGCCGCGCGGTGGCGGACGCCGTCACGCTCAACCGGCCGGGGCTGCCCGGGGGGCATGTGACGGTGTCCGTCGGCGTCGCGCACTTCCCCACGGACGCGACGTCGCAGGACATGCTGGTGGACTGCGCGGACTCGGCGCTCTATTGCAGCAAGCGGACGGGGCGCAACCGGGTGACGGCGTTCGAGCCCGGCATGGAGGTGCACCCCGGCCGCGAGCGCAGCATCAGCGCGCCGCCCACGGACGCGCCCTCCACGCCTCCCGCGCCCCCGGGCATCGCGAAGGCCTGAGCGGAGCCAATAAGCGCCCTGCCCCGCCTGGCGCCTACCGCTGCACCAGCGTGCGGACCACGGGCAGCATCAGGTCCGCCCACTCGTCGTAGCCCGCCGCGGACGGGTGGAAGCCGTCCGGGCAGAAGAAGTCCGGCCGCCGGGGGATCATCTCCCGGCTGGCCTCGTGGAGGTCCACCAGGTGCAGGCCGTGCGCGCGGGCCACCGAGGCGATGGCGTCGTTGAACGGCTCGATGCGCCCTTCGTACAGCGCGCTGGGCACCAGCTTCGCGACGGGCGCGAGCGCCATGTCCGCGATGTTCACCACGACCATGGCCGCGCCGGTCTGCTTCAGCCGCCGGGCGATGCGGTCCAGGTCGTCCTGGAACTCCGCCACCTCGGTGCCGCGCCAGATGTCGTTGGTGCCCACGCCCAGGGTGATGAGCGTGGGCTGCAACGCGATGACGCGCTTGAGGGCGTTGTTGACGACGTCGCGCACGCGCGCGCCGCTCTGCCCCAGGTTGGTATGGCCCACGGGGAGGCCGCCCTGCCGGAGGCGGGAGGCGAGCCGGTCGGGATAGCCCCCGCCCTGCGACGCCCCCACCCCCACCGCCGTGCTGTCACCCAACGAGACGTAGTTGACGCTCATCGACGTTCGTCCACCTCCGTGTTCATCCGTCCAGGGCCTGCGTGAGCCGCGGTCCTGCCGCGGCCTCAGGGCACCGTCAGCGCGCGCAGCAGGCGCCCGCCGCCGGGACCGGCCACGCGCAGCAGCAGCGTGCTGCCCTTGGGCGCGGCGCGGATGGCGGCGGCCAGCTCCTTCGCGCTGGCGATGGGCTTGCGGTTCGCCTCCACCACCAGCATGCCCGGGGCCAGCTGCGCGCGGTCCGCGGGCGAACCCGGCACGACGTCGGTGATGAGCGCGCCGGCGCGCTCGGTGAAGCCCGCCTGGGACGCCGTGCGCGCATCCAGGTCCTGCAGGGACACGCCCACGCGGCGCGAGCTGTCCTGCTCGTCGGCGGCCCCCGGCTTCTTCTTGGTCAGGCCCTCCAGGTCCGGCCGGGTGCCCATCGTCACCTTGACTTCCAGCTTCTTGCCGTCGCGGTAGACGCTCAGCGTCGTGACGCTGTTGGGCTTCTTGAGCGCCACGGTGCGGGTGAGCTCGCTGTCGGAGCGCACGGGCTTGCCGTCCACGGCCACCACCACGTCGTCCGCCTTGAGTCCCGCCTTCGCCGCGGGGGAGCCGGGGTTGATCTGCGTGAGGATGGCGCCCTCGCTCACCGGCAGCTTCAGGGCCAGCCCCAGCTCGCGCGTGAGGGGCTGGATGCCCACGCCCAGCCAGCCACGCGTGACGGAGCCTTCCTTCTCCAGCTGCGGCAGCAGCGCCTTGATGAGGTTGCTGGGCACGGAGAAGCCAATGCCCGTGCCGCCGCCGACGATGGCGGTGTTGATGCCCACGACCTCCCCCTTCATGTTGAAGAGCGGGCCGCCGGAGTTGCCGGGGTTGATGGCCGCGTCCGTCTGCAGGAAGTCGTCGTACACGCTGGCGCCAATCTCCCGGGCGCGCGCGGACAGGATGCCCACGCTCACGCTGGAGGCCAAGCCGAACGGGTTGCCGATGGCCAGCACCCAGTCGCCCACGCGCACCGCGTCCGAGTCGCCCAGCTTCACCGTGGGGAGCTGATCCACCTTCTCCTTGACCTTCACCACGGCCACGTCTGTGAGCGGGTCGCGCCCCACCACCTCGCCCGTGAACGAACGGCCGTCGTCCAGGCGGATGGTGATGGTGACCGCGTCCTCGATGACGTGGTTGTTGGTGAGCACCAGGCCCTTGGGGTCGATGATGAAGCCGGACCCGGCGCCCTGGCGGATCTGCTCCCGCTCGCTGCGGCCGCGGCCCCGCCCGTTGCCCCCGAAGAACTTGTCGAAGAGGGGGTTGTCCTCCATGCCCTCGGGCATTTCGGGACGGGCCTGCACGTCCACGTTCACCACCGCGGACTTCACGGACTCCACCAGCGGCGCCAGCGAGGCCAGCGACTGGGCCTCACGCGTGGCGGGCTGGAGGTTGCCGGCCTGACCGGTGACCGCCTGCTGCGTCTGGGGCGCGGCCGGCTTGGGGACGGCGGGGGCCTGCGCGAGGGCGAGCGTGGGCGACACCAGCACCAGCACGGCGGCCACGAGCTTGCGACGGGACGAAGGGAGCGTGTGGGTCATGGATTCCTTCAAGCTAAAGCGGAAACGAAGCCCCGCAACCGGAACGACAACTCCCGGTGACGGAAGGTGAACCCCCAACCCGCCCGCCTGTTCCCGGAGCGCTCAACCGGGCCGGTAGACGCGGTAGTCCAGCTCGGGGAACAGGTTGTCGCGGGCCTCCACGTGGGAGAGCCAGGACTCGTCGACGGTGCCGGCGCACACCTGGTCGTGCAGACGCAGGAAGCGCTGCAGGTGCTCCTTCGTGCGGCGCACGGCGTAGTCCACCATGGTGCCCGTCTTCATGATGAAGGCCCAGTCGGAGGACTGCGCGAGCAGCAGCTCTCGCGCGGCCTGGTTGAGGGCCCGGCGATTCAGGGACGACGCGTCCGGGAAGTCCCGGGCCAGCTCCACCATCCGCCGCGCGGCGTGGTCCAGGTGCCGGTAGATCCAGTCGTTGGTCCCGTCCAGCCACATGTTCGCGTACCCGCCCGCGCCCCAGGACGACATGGGCGGCGTGGCCACCTGGTTCTCCGGGTGCTCGCGCAGGTCGTCCAGCGGGCTGATGAGCCGCATGCGGCTGGGGTTGCGCGCGGCCTGGCGGATGAGCGCGTCGATGAAGTGGGGACCCTCGAACCACCAGTGGCCGAAGAGCTCCGCGTCATAGGGCGCGACGACCACGGGCTTGCGGCCGCCCATGCGCGACGCGAGGTATTCGAACTGGCGCTCGCGGTTGAAGAGGAAGTTGCCCGCGTGGACCCAGGCGCGCTCGCGCGCGGCGGCCGGGTCGTAGGGCTGCTTGTCGTTCGTCTTGCCGGTGGTGCGGAAGTACTTGAAGCCCGTGTTCTTGCGGTCGCCGGTGGGCTGGATGAAGGGCCGGATGTAGTCCAGGTCCAGGTCCCAGCCGATGTCCCGGTAGAACTCGCGGTAGACGGGGTCGCCGGGGTAGCCGTGCTCGGTGCTCCACACCTGCTGGCTGCTCTCCGGGTCTCTCGCGAAGGCGGCGACGCCGGGCTCCGTGAAGATGGGCGCGTAGGGGCCGTGCAGCGGCCGGGGCGTGGCGTCCGTGAGCGCGTGCGTGTCGACGAAGAAGTAGCGGATGCGCTCGGCGGAGAGGACGCGCTCCAGGCCCGGGTAGTAGCCGCACTCGGCCAGCCAGATGCCGGCGGGGTCGCGGCCGAAGTTCTGGCGGTAGTGGTTCGCCGCGACGGTGACCTGGGCGCGCACGGCCTCCGGCGTCTGCTGCATGAGCGGCAGGAAGCCGTGGGTCGCGTTGCAGGTGAGGATGTCCAGGTGGCCGGAGTCCTGGAGCCTGCGGAACGCGGCGACGAGGTCGCGCCTGTAGTGGTTGTGGTACGCGAGGCGCAGCGCTTCGAAGTGGTCGCGGTGGAAGACGGCCAGCGGGTGGAAGGTGGCGTCGCCGCGGGTGCGGTGCACCTCGCGGGCGCCCAGCTCGCAGAGCAGGTCCAGCCGCCGGGCGTAGCGCTCACGCAGGAGGTCGTCGTTGAGCATCGACACCAGCGTGGGCGAGAGCGTCATCGTCACCCGGAAGGGGACGCGGTCCCCGACCAGCGTGTCGAACACGCGCAGGAGCGGCAGGTACGTCTCGGAGATGGCTTCGTAGAGCCAGTCCTCCTCGAGGAAGTCTTCGTACTCAGGGTGGCGGACGAACGGCAGGTGCGCGTGAAGGACCAGCGCGAGGGAGCCCAGGCTCATAGGTCGGTCGGAGAGGCCGTGCGGGTTCACTTACGTCCACGCCGTGAGGGCCGGGACTTGGAGGAGGACTTGGAGCCCGGGGACTTGGGCTCCGACGCGGTCTTGGCCGCCTTCGCGGGCGCGGCGGTGGGAGGGGGCGCGGAGGCCTTCGAGGGCGCCTCGGGCGTGGCGCTCGGAACCGCCGTGGCCTTGGAGGGTTGAGCCGCGGGAGCCTCGGCCTTCGCGGACACGGGGGCCGTCGGAGGCACGGAGGCCGGTGCGGCCCTCCGAGCGGCCTCGGCGGCCTCGCGGGCCCGGTCGAGCGCACGCTGTTCGGACGCGGTCGGGCCGCGCGCCACGCTCAGGGCCCACGGGTCCTTGGGAGGCTCGGGCTCCGAGGGCCGCCACGACTCCGTGGAGCCCGCCGCCGCGGCAGGGGAGCTGGAGGAGGACGAAGCCTCGGCACCCATCGAAGCCGAAGTGGACACGGCGGCGGGACGCGACATCGGCAGGTCCCGCGCCTCCAGCACCTCTCCCCCGGACGAAGTCGCGGCCACCGGCGCGCGCGACTCCTCCAGATGGCGAGCGTCCGAAGCCCCGGCCGCTCGTGGCACGGTCAGGTACTGCTGATCCGATGCACCCGTCGCGCGATCCACGGACAGGTAGCGCTGATCCCGAAGCGCCCGCCGCCCGGGGCACGGTGAGGTACTGCTGATCCGATGCGCCCGTCGCGCGATCCGCGGACAGGTAGCGC
>NZ_JBKGHJ010000480.1:0-6263 GCF_046520365.1 Corallococcus sp. 4LFB | reverse complement strand
AACGACGCAAGCGTGAGGCTTCCCTCGGGAGCGGAAGCTAAACCGGAAGCGGATGTGCGTGGTATAGGGCGTCGT
This sequence comes from Corallococcus sp. 4LFB, assembly GCF_046520365.1. Classification (NCBI taxonomy): domain Bacteria; kingdom Pseudomonadati; phylum Myxococcota; class Myxococcia; order Myxococcales; family Myxococcaceae; genus Corallococcus; species Corallococcus sp. 4LFB. The sequence continues at coordinate 6,188 of NZ_JBKGHJ010000480.1, read as the reverse complement.
CCACTGGCCGCTCGTCCTGCTCCGGGCCTTCAGCACGCCCACCCATTTGGGCACGGCCAGGACCCGGGTCGCGGGCGTGTCCAGTCGCTGGAGAATCGACTGCGGGGGAGGGGTGGTTTCTTCTGGCGGCGCGTCCTGCGCAGTGCATGCCGCGAGGAATGCAAGTCCAATGATGAGGATTCTGAGAGGCTGAAATTTCATGCTGAGGGTGTCTGCCTGGGTGATGGGTGTCTGAAGTTGCAGGCCTTCAGACGCGCCCCAGGTCAATCCCTGAGCTTTGCTTTCAAATTATTTCCAGACGTCTGCTTTTCAGGTGGGCTGTTCCAGCCTGCGCAGTGTGTCCACCAGGTTCTGCATGCGTTCGTGGTGCGTGCCGGGCCAGAAGACGCGCTGGCAGCCGGGGCACTGTTGGAAGTGGCGGTGACGCTGGGCCACACCTTCCGGGATGCGGCCCTGCACTTCGTCCGGCGTCGCGGTGGACAGCGGCGCGTTGCACGCGAGGCAGCGGGAGAAGGGCCGCATGCGTGACGTCAGGCCGTACCTTCGCACCACCTCCACCAGCTGGTGCGCGGGGTCGGTGGCTCTTGGGTAATAGCCCTGCACCACCTCCGAACGCTTCAGCAGGCCCAGGTCGCGCGTGAGCAGCACTCGCGATTCTTCGTGGGACACGCGCGCCAACAGGGCGTCCGCGGAGTCGTTGCGCCAGAGCGTGTCGAAGCCGAGCATCCGCAGGAAGCCCGACAGCCGCCCCAAGCCCACGTCCAGGATGAAGCGCGGCAGCTCCGGGAGCGGCACCGGCACGGAGGCCGGATACACGTCCACGTGCGTGTCCGCCTCCGCCCGGTGCCCGAAGCCCACCGGCTCGCCGTCCACCATCACCACGTCCACTTCCGGATGCGGCGGCCCCAGTGACTCGATGAGGTCCTTCACCGAAGGGCTGCCTTGCAGCACGTGGGTGAACGTTCGCTCCCGGCGCTCCGGTGCGACGAAGTCGTTCAGTGCGCCATGGAACCGCACCGTGAGCTGCCGTGCCGACATCGTGGACTCCTCACGTCCTGCCGCGTTGTCGCCCGTGATCCGCGATGTCTTCCCCTGAATCCCAGCCTTTCCTGGCGGCGAGGGCGGCGGAACTCTCGGATTCTTGAAGGGCGGAGATCGCAATCCTCACGTGCTGTCAGGGGACAGCCTTCCTGCAAACTTCTATAATCACGCGTCAGACGGCGCGCCGAAGCCGGTGGATCACCCCCTCGGAAGCAAGGATCCAGGTCCCTGTATGGCCATGAAGTTCCCCCTGTTCCTCCGCCCGTTCGTGGCGCTGGGTTTCCTGGCGCTCGCTTGCGGCCCGGGTGACGAGCCCATCGCTCCCCCTGACTCGGGGACCTCGGCCGATGCTGGCACCCGTACCGACGCGGGCGACACCGTGGACGCGGGCGACACCGTGGACGCGGGCGACACCGTGGATGCGGGTTCGACCGACGCGGGTTCCACGACGGACGCGGGCTCTGATACCGACGGCGGCTCCACGACGGACGCGGGCTCTGATACCGACGGCGGCTCCGCGACGGACGCGGGCACGATTGACGGCCCGGACTCCGATGGCGGCGTCACGCAGATCCGCCTGATGGCGGCCAACCTCACCAGCGGCAACGGCCAGAGCTACGACCCGGGCCACGGCATCCGGTTGATGCAGGGCGTGGATCCCGACATCGTGATGATCCAGGAGTTCAACTACCAGTCGAACACCCCCGCGGACATCCGCTCCATGGTCGACACGGCCTTCGGCTCGAACTTCTACTACTACCGCGAGACCGGCGCGCAGATCCCCAACGGCGTCATCAGCCGCTATCCCATCATCGAGTCCGGCGAGTGGACGGACACCCAGGTGTCCAACCGCGACTTCGCCTGGGCGCGCATCAACATCCCGGGCCCGCGCGACCTCTGGGTCGTCAGCGTGCACCTGCTCACCAGTGGCTCTGGCGTCCGCAACACGGAGGCCACCAACCTGGTGAAGTTCATCAAGGCCAACGTCCCCGACAGCGACTACCTGGCCATCGGCGGCGACTTCAACACCGACAGCCGCTCAGAGCAGTGCCTCACCACTTTCAAGCAGGTGGTCGACACCGCAGGCCCGCACCCGGTGGACAAGAACGGCGAGGACGGCACCAACGCCGGCCGCAGCAAGCCGTATGACCACGTCCTCGTGGACGCCGACCTGCGCAAGTACCAGGTGGCCACCGTCATCGGGAACAGCACCTTCGCCAACGGGCTCGTGCTCGACAGCCGCGTCTACACGCCGCTTGCGGACATCTCTCCTGTGCAGTTCAGCGACAGCGGCGCCTCCATGATGCAGCACATGGGCGTCGTGAAGACCTACGTCACGCCCAACTTCTAGCGGGCACGCAGGCAACGCGGGCCGGTCATCGGGAGTCCCCCGGTGCCCGGCCCGTGCTGTTTCAGAAGCTCCACTTGTGCTTGTTCCTCGCGATGAAGCGGCCCACCGGCGGGATGCGCGCGATGAGCGGCGTCAGCACGAACACCGCCGCCAGCCGCACCGGCTTCACCGCCTGCGATGCGATGTACGCCGCGCCCCATGCGCCCGCCTGCGCCCCCGTCCCCTGGGGCTGGAAGCCGGCCCGGATGGCCGCCCAGAAGCCCACGATGACCAGGCCGAAGATGAGGTAGTTCACCGCGATGGCCAGCGGGCCGTACTCCACCAGCAGCGCCTTGAAGCGCGCCATCAGCGACGGCTTCGCCGCCGGGGGCGTGGTGGTTCCGGGTGGGGCAATGTCGGGAGCGGAGGGCTTCACGTCGGGCTCAACAGGCGCCATGGGCGCACCATGCCCGAAACACGCGGCCTCCGGGAGACAGCGGACAGGCGGGCTGGCGGGCCCCGGCCCGGGTCCGGGTTGTCAGGGCTCCCGGGGGCGCGATAGAGGTTCAAGCACCGCATGAAAGCCTCCCTCCGCCTCCTCCTCGTGGTGGTCCTCGCCGTGCTGGCGGCGGATCAGCTGACCAAGTACCTGGCCGTGTCCCGGCTGACGGAAGCGCTGGATGGGCGCAGCGGTCTGGCGCGCGTCTCCGGCTTCCTGAGCGAGCAGAACCTGGACAACGACCCTCCGGTGGAGGGCGTGTTCCGCAAGAACACCCGGCCGTACCGCTTCATCGAGGACTACTGGCACTTCCGCTACGTGGAGAACCCGGGCGCGGCGTGGGGCATGTTCTCCAGCCTGCCGGACGCCGCTCGCAAGGCGTTCTTCCACGTGGTGAGCCTGGTGGCGCTGGCGTTCATCCTTGTGCTGTACCGCAAGACGGAGCCGTCGCAGAAGCTGGTGCGCGTGGCGCTGGCGCTCATCACCGGCGGCGCGCTGGGCAACTTCGTGGACCGGCTCATCCGGGGCTACGTCATCGACTTCATCGACTGGCACTGGCGCAACCAGCCGGGCATGCGCTGGCCCACGTTCAACGTGGCGGACGCGGCCATCTGCGTGGGCGTGGGGCTGATGCTGCTGGACTCCTTCCGCGTGCGCCGGCCGGAGGCCGTGGCCACGCCGCTCCCCCAGGGCAGCAGCCCGCAGCCGTGACGCGCGGGGGTGGGCTGGTATAAGCCCACTCCGTGCCGCGCAAATACGCCATCCTCCTCGCCCTCACGCTGGGCGTCATCGTCCTGGACCAGTGGACGAAGTACCTGGTCGTGCGGGACCTCACCACCCGCTTCGACGGGGCCTCCACGCTGTCGCAGCGGCTGGGCGCGTTCTATTCGCCCGCGGAGGCCCCCGGCAGCCGGGGCCTGCACTTCCAGCCGCGCACGCACGTGGAGGTCGTGGAGAACTTCTTCCGCCTGCGCTACGCGGAGAACCCGGGCGCCGCGTGGGGCATGTTCCGCGACCTGCCCCCGAACGTGCGCGGCCCGCTCTTCCACCTGGTGAGCCTGGGCGCGGTGCTGCTCATCGTCTTCTACTTCCGGAAGCTGTCCGGCACGGACCCCGCGGAGGTGTGGGCGCTGTGGGGCCTGCCCCTGGTGCTGGGCGGCGCGCTGGGCAACTACATCGACCGCGTGGCGCGGGCCTTCGTCATCGATTTCCTGGAAGCCCATTGGTACGACAAGGCCGCGTGGCCGTCGTTCAACGTCGCGGACATGGCCATCTGTATCGGCGTGGGCATGCTCGTGGTGGATGCCTTCGTGCGCAAGGAGAAGCCCCAGGCCTCCGCCCCCGCGAAGGCTTCCTGAAAGCCTGGAGGTCCCCCCATGCTCCCCGTCCTGCTGCGCCTGTCCTTCACCACGCTGTGGATGCAGCTCTTGCTGTACGCCGCCGCGGTGGCGGTGGTGGCCTCCGTCGCCGTCAACGGCTGGCGGGGCACGCTGGGGCCGGTGGATGACAAGACGGGCAAGGAGGGGCCCGCGCCGCTCCAGGACAAGCTCCTGCGCGCGGCGGGGTTCGCGGGGGTGGGCGGCTTCCTCGCGTACTTCGGCCTGATGTACGCGCTGCCCGCGGACGCCTTCCCCGGCGGCAAGGGCGAGGGCATCCCGCTGCACACCTACGGCGTGCTCCTGGCCCTGGGCTTCGTCACCGCCGTGTCGGTGGCGGGCCGGCTGGCGCAGGACGAGTGGCGCCGCGTGAGCTTCGTGGAGGGCCGGGGATGGGTGGACACGGAGGGGCCCCAGAAGCGCGAGCAGGTGATGGACCTGGCGTTCTGGGTGCTGGTGGGCGGGCTCGTGGGCAGTCGCGTGCTGTTCGTGCTGGTGAACTGGCAGGACTACGCGCGCGACTGGACGCAGGCCTTCTCCCTGGGCGGCGGGCTGGTGTTCTACGGCGGTTTGATTGGCGCGGGGGGGGCCGCGTTCCTCTTCGCGCGCAGGCACCACCTGGACTTCCTGCGGCTGGCGGACGTGTGCATCCCCACGGTGTCGCTGGGGCAGTGCCTGGGGCGCCTGGGGTGCTTCTCCGCCGGGTGCTGCTGGGGCGACATGGCGGGGAGCCACTCCCACACGGGCGTCAGCTTCCCGGGCTCCGGGCTGGCCCAGGACCTGCTTGGCCGGCTGGGGGGCGCGTCCAGCCTGGCGTATGGCTCGCAGGCCGGGGACGGCCGCTACGTCGTGGAGGCCACCGGGCAGGTGCTCCACGACTGGGCGCCGGGCGCGGTGCGCATCTCCGACTGGGTGGCCCAGCACGGCACCACGCTGCCGGTGTACCCCACGCAGCTCTTCGAATCCGTGGGGCAGCTGGTGTTCTTCGTGGCGCTCCTGTACGCGCGCCGCTTCCGCCGCTTCCACGGGCACATCTTCGCCCTGTGGCTGATGGCCTACGCCGTCCTGCGCACCACGGTGGAGCTGTTCCGGGGCGACGTGGAGCGCGGCACCCTGCACGGCCTGCTGGAGTCGCTGGGGGCCCAGGGGCTGGCCGGGGCGGTGCCCCTGGAGGCCTGGTACAACGTGTCCACCAGCCAGTTCATCTCCCTGTGCATGTTCACCTTCGGTGCGCTGCTGATGGCGCGCCACCGGCCGGCGGGTGAGGCCGCGGGCCTGGGGCCTACACCGTCCGCGGCCTGAGGTTGCGAGCCGCGCCCGGGTTGGGGACACTCCCAGGACATGCCGCCGCCCGACAACGCCCGGTCCGCCGCCAAAGGCGGAGGCCGGCCCGCGCAGGATGCCAGTTCCTCCAGCGAAGCCGCCCTTCACGAATGTGAGGAGATGGAAGCGGCCATCGCGGAGCTGCGCCATAGCTACGAGCAGTACTTCATGGGCATGGAGCGCCAGGCGCCCGTCCGCGCGCATGAGGACCTGAAGAAGCGGATGCTGAAGCTCAAGGGGGCCTTCATCCGCAGCACGTCGGTGAAGTTCCGCGTGCAGAGCCTCCACAACAAGTTCCTCACCTACGAGCGGCTGTGGGTGCGCACGCTCCAGGAGATTGAAGCCGGCACCTACCGCCGCGACCTGGCCAAGGCCCGCCGCCGCGCCGGGGTGAAGCAGCCCGGTGCCGCCGGGGAGCGCCAGAAGGGCGTGGTGGACCTCACGGAAGAAGTCTCCGACATGGACTTCGAGGAGGTCGAGGAGCTCACCGGCCGCCGCCCCATCAACGAGCCGAAGCTCGCCGCGGAGTACCTGGCGGAGCAGGGCGCCGGCGGAACGTCCTTCCGGGGCACGCCCGCGGTGGCGCCCGTCGCGGCGCAGCCCGCCGGTGCGCCCGGGC
>NZ_JBKGHJ010000047.1:0-27957 GCF_046520365.1 Corallococcus sp. 4LFB | reverse complement strand
GCTCGCGCGGGTCGCGCCCGGGCCCAGGCCGTCGCGTACGTGCGCCCCGAGGCGCGCGCGGTGCCCTCGGTGGAAGACGCGCCGAGCGGGCCGAGCGCCCAGAGTTGGTGCGGGGTTCCGCTCTTTGGCTACAAGTGGTGCCGCTACCCCACGAACGTCACGTACACGGACTTCACGACCACGCGGTGGCCGGTGGGCGACGCGATGAACGCGTGGATGTACACGAGCATCTCGAACGGCCTGTACCTGCACTGGCGCGGCAGCGGTTCGTCCGACGTCATGGTCTACGAGAACTGGTACGGCACCAACGGCTGGTATGCCTATACCTGGAACTACGCGTCGGGCGGCTGCATGACCGGCAGCGTCGTCAACATGAACAACACGTATCACGCGGGCGCGTACCACGCGAAGAGCGTCAGCGTTCATGAGATGGGTCACACGCTCGGCATCGCGCACCACTGGGATTGCAACTCGATCATGTACTCGAGCCCCACCGTCTGCGGATCCGCCGTGACGTCCTGCGACGCCCAGGTGGCGGCGGAGCTGTACCGGTACTGAAAAGCCGCGGTCAGCGAAGGGGAGGGCGCGGGCGCGGAGGCCTCAAGGCCCCACGGGCGTCCGCGCCTCACCCGTCCCATCCGGCAGCTCCGCCGCCAGCTTCGCCCGCAGCGTGGCCACGACGTTCGGATTGTCTCCGGCCACGTCGCGCAGTTCCGACGGATCCGCCACCGTGTCGAACAGCTGCACCCGCACCCCGTCCGGCGTGGGCAGCTCCAGCAGCTTCCACCGCCCCAGATACACCCCACGGTGCCGGGCACGGCGCACCGGCCCTTCCCACTCCGGCTTCAGCGCAATCTCCCCTGTGTCCCCCTCCACCATCGCAATCTCATACAGCCACGGATACGGCATGCGCACCGCCTGGTACGGCTGACCATCCCGGTCGCTGAACCACAGGTCCGTCTGAATCAGCGCGGGCACGTCCGGTAGCGGCTTGGGCTCCGCGCCCGGCCTCGCCAGCGACGCCAACGAGCGCCCCCGGAACGACTCCGGCGCGGGCACACCCATGAGGTCCAGCACCGTGGGCGCCACGTCCAGCGAGCGCGCCCGCTGCGCCACCTCCCGCCCTGAGGCCACCTGCCCGGGCAGCCGCACCACGAACGGGATGCGCAACCCCGCGCTGCCCCACAGGTGGTCGCCGTGCCCCTGGCCCAGCCCCTCGTCCTCCAGGTGCTCGCCGTGGTCCGACAGCAGGACCACCAGCGTGTCGTCCCACCGGCCCCGCCGCTCCAGGTCCGCGCGCACGTTCCCCACCAGCCCGTCGAACGTGCGCACCGCCGCGTCGTAGTTCGCCGCCAGCGCCGCGACGTCCTCCGGCGTGGTCGCGGGCGTGGTCGGATCCACCTCCATCCGGGGCGTCGCCCCGAAGCGCCACGGCCCCCGGTAGCCGTGCTCCACGTATTGTCCCTCCAGCGGCCACGGCGCGGCGTAGGGGAAGTGCGTGGACGACGCGAACACCACCAGCGCGAACGGCGCGTCCTCCGGCAGGCCGTCCAGCACGCGCCGCACCCGCGTGTGCAGCGGGGCCGGGTCCGTCAGCTCCGGGAACTCGCCCCGCTCCTCGAACAGCCCCGGCGCCAGCGCCGTCCACGGCAGCAGCGCCACGTGGGTGATGAGCATCCGCTGCCGCACCAGGTCCGGGAAGCGGAAGTCCGGCGCGGACACCACCTGGAAGCCATACGGGAAGCGCGAGAAGTGGTCCCCCGCGTAGTCCGCCACCACCGCAGTGCGGTAGCCCTGCGCCCCCAGCGCCGTGGCCAGCGTGGTGAGCTTCGCCTCGCGCGCCTCGCGCCCCACCAGCGTGTGCACCACCGGGTGCTCGCCCGCGTACTGCGACGTGAGCAGCGTCGTCCACGACGGCGCCGTGCGCGGCACCTGCACCACCGTGTCGCTGAAGCGCGTGCCTTCCCCCATCAGCCGGTCGATGTTCGGCGACGTGGCCCGCGAGTAGCCGTTGCCCGACAGGTGGTCCGGCCGGAGCCCGTCCGACGCCAGGATGAGCAGGTTCGGCCGCGCGGGCCCGCGGGCCTCCGCCCCGCCTGCCATCCGCGTCAGCCCCAGCCCCGTGAAGCCCGCCACCGCCACCGCGGCCGTCACGCCGCGCCAGCGGGGGGACGCCGACAACCCCCGGCCCACCACCGCCAGCACGCTCAACACCGGCAGCACCAGCGCGGCCAGGGTCCAACCCGACGGCTGCGTGCCGCTCAGCCCCCGCAGCAGCGCCGCCGTCACCTCCGAGCGCGCATACAGCGTCGCCGCGTACAGGTGCGGATGCCGCGCCATGTCCGCCGCCACCAGGAACGCCTCCACCACCAGGCACCCCAGGCCGCTCAGCCAGAACACCGCACGCCGGCTCCGCTCCGCCGCCCACAGCCCGGCCCCCAAGAGCGCCCCCAGCACCAGCCCCACCACGCAGTACGCACCAATGAGCCGCGCCACCTGCCAGAGCACCACGCTCCGCCACGTGTTCCACACGTACGCCGTGACGACGCCGCTCTCGTTCCCCTGGTAACCCAGTTGCATGTTCAGCAGGGCACAGAGCGTGTAGAGCGCCAGGAAGACGAGCAGGCCCGCCCGGCAGCCAAGCAGGAGGGCGCGAGCGAGCGTCGGCGGTGTACGGGGGAAGGCGGGCATCCTGGGGCAGCGTGGTCACGAATCCCACGGTGCCCACCCCACGGCTGGTGGGAGTGCCCACGCCCGGACGGACGGGGGGCGGAATTCCGCTCCCGGTGTCTCCCAGGCCGGTTTTCCGGGCCCGCCGCACGCGCGTCCCGCTTCTTTCCTCCGGCCCCGTCACTGGACTGGCGAGCAGGGGTTGCGGGCTCTAGTGTTCAGGCGCCTCTTTCTTCACCGGGAGCCGGAACGCCCATGTCCTTTACCCACCTTCACCTCCACACCCTCTATTCGCTGCTGGATGGGGCCATCCGGATGAAGGACCTCATCAAGACGGTGAAGGAGAAGGGCATGTCGAGCGTGGCCGTGACGGACCACGGCAACATGTTCGGCACCATCGACTTCTACAAGAAGGCGAAGGACGCCGGCATCAAGCCCATCCTCGGCCTGGAGGCCTACGTCGCGGGGCCCAAGGGGCGTGAGGACCGCTCGGAGAAGGTGGCCCACCACCTCATCCTCCTGGCCAAGAACGCGGAGGGCTACGCGAACCTGCGCTACCTGTCCTCCACCGCGTACATGAACGGGTTCTACTACCACCCGCGCATCGACAAGCAGGTGCTCGCGGAGCACAGCAAGGGGCTCGTCGGCCTCACCGCGTGCCTGGGCGGTGAAGTCACCAGCGCGTGCTTCCGCGGCGACATGGACCACGCCCGCCGCGTGGCCGCCGAATACAAGGGCATCTTCGAGCCCGACAGCTTCTACCTGGAGGTCCAGTCCAACGGCATGGCCGAGCAGGACAAGGCCAACGAGAACTTGAAGCAGCTGTCGCGCGACCTGGACATCCCGCTCGTCGCCACCGCGGACGCGCACTACATCAAGCGCGAGGACGCCAAGGCGCACGAATTGCTCATGTGCATCGCCAGCGGCAAGACGCTGGCGGACAACAAGCGCCTGCGCCACTCCACCGACAAGCTCTACGTCACCAGCCCGGAGGAGATGCTCGGCTTCTTCGCGGACTCACCGGAGGCCGTGCACAACTCCATGCGCATCGCGGAGATGTGCAACGTGGAGCTGAAGCTGGGCAAGCCCATGCTCCCCACGTTCAAGGTGCCGGACGGCCACACGCCGGACACCTTCATGTCGGAGCTGGCCTACGAGGGCCTGCGCCAGCGCTTCAAGGAGCTGGAGGGCCAGTACCCCATCGACCGCGAGCAGTACCAGGCGCGCCTCACGCTGGAGCTGGGCGTCATCCAGCGCATGGGCTTTTCCGGCTACTTCCTCATCGTCCAGGACTTCATCAACTGGGCCAAGGACCACAACATCCCGGTGGGCCCGGGCCGTGGCTCCGGCGCCGGTTCGCTGGTGGCCTACGCGCTGCGCATCACCGACCTGGACCCCATCCCGTACAACCTCCTCTTCGAGCGCTTCCTCAACCCGGAGCGCGTGTCGATGCCGGACTTCGATATCGACTTCTGCCAGGACCGGCGCGACGAGGTCATCAAGTACGTGGGCCGCAAGTACGGCGAGATGAACGTGGGGCAGATCATCACGTTCGGCTCGCTCAAGGCCAAGAGCGTGCTGCGCGACGTGTGCCGCGTCTTCGGCCTGCCCTTCAGCGAAGGCGACCGCATCGCCAAGCTGGTGCCGGAGGTCCTCAACATCACCTTGAAGGAGGCCATCGAGATGGAGCCTCGCCTCAAGGAGATGATCGAAAAGCCCCAGAACATCGGTGAGGTGGAGGGCAACCCCGTCACCACCAAGGACGTGCTGGAGATTGCCCTCGCGCTGGAGGGCCTGCACCGCCAGCCCGGCATGCACGCCGCGGGCGTGGTCATCGCGGACAAGCCGCTCTGGGAGTTCGTGCCCGTCTACCAGCCGCCGGGTGAAAAGATCCTCATCACCCAGTTCGCCAAGGACGAGGTGGAGGCCGCGGGCCTGGTGAAGTTCGACTTCCTGGGCCTCAAGACGCTCACCGTCATCCAGCACGCGCTGGACCTGGTGAACCGCAACCACGGCAAGGACATCAAGCGGCACGAGATCCCGCTGCACGACGAGAAGATGTGGCAGTTGATGGCGGAGGGCGACACCGCCGGCGTCTTCCAGATGGAGTCCAGCGGCTTCACCGAAATGGTGATGAAGCTCAAGCCGACCTGCTTCGAAGACGTCATCGCCGCGGGCGCGCTCTACCGCCCGGGTCCGCTGGACTCCGGCATGGTGGACGTCTTCATCAACCGCAAGCACGGCCGGGAGAAGGTGGCCTACCCGCACCCCAACCTGGAGCCGGTGCTCAAGGACACCTACGGCGTCATCGTCTACCAGGAACAGGTGATGCAGATCTCCCAGGTGCTGGGAGGCTACACCCTGGGCCGCGCGGACCTCCTTCGCCGCGCGATGGGCAAGAAGAAGGCCGAGGTCATGCAGGCCGAGCGGGCCGGCTTCCTGGAGGGCTGCAAGACCAACAACGTGGACCTGAAGGTCGCGGGCGAAATCTTCGACCTGATGGAGAAGTTCGCCGAGTACGGCTTCAACAAGAGCCACTCCGCGGCGTACGGCCTGGTCACCATCCACACGGCGTGGCTCAAGGCCCACTACCCGTGCGAATTCATGGCCGCCCTTCTCACCAGCGAGAAGGACAACACCGACAAGGTGGTGAAGCACATCGGCGAGGCCCGCGAGTCGGGCACGCAGGTGCTGCCGCCGGACGTGAACCAGTCCGACCTGGCCTTCGGCGCGGTGGAGGGGAAGATCCGCTTCGGGCTGGGCGCCATCAAGGGCGTGGGCGAGGGCGCCATCGAGTCCATCCTGGAGGCGCGCAAGGAAGGGCCCTTCAAGAGCCTCTTCGACTTCTGCGAGCGCGTGGACGGCCGCCGCGTCAACCGCAAGGTGCTGGAAGCGCTGGTGAAGGCGGGCGCCTTCGACTTCGAGAAGCGCCCCCGCGCGCAGCTGTTCGAGACGATTGAGCGCGCGATGAACCGCGGCTCCGCCAGCCAGAAGGACAAGGCCGCGGGGCAGAGCTCGCTGTTCGGCATGCTCACGGGCCCCGCGTCCGCCGGCACCGGCCTCAAGGACGACTACGCGCAGGTGGAGGAGTGGCCGGAGAAGGAGCGCCTGGCCTTCGAGAAGGAGGCCATCGGCTTCTACGTGTCCGGCCACCCGCTGTACCAGTACGAGAAGGAGCTCAAGCGCTACGCGCGGCCCATCACCGCCGTGCAGCGCGCGCGCCGCGACGAGAAGCTCACCGTGGCGGGCATCATCACCGTGCTGCGCGAGCGCCCCACCAAGACGGGCAAGCGCATGGCGTGGGTCACCATCGAAGACCTGTCCGGCTCCACGGAGCTGGTGTGCTTCCCCGGCAAGGACGGCACGCGCAACGTGATGGGCAAGGACGGCAAGTGGTCCAAGCAGGGCCCCAAGCCGGGCTACGAGCACTGGGAGCACCTGCTCAAGTCGGACGACCCCATCCTCGTCACCGGCACCGTGCAGATTTCCCAGCGCGACGAGAACACGCCCACCGCGGAGCTCATCGTCGAGGACATCCAGAGCCTCAAGGCCGTGCGCGAGAAGCGCACCAAGCGACTGGAGCTGCGCCTGCCCGCGGACATCGTCACCGAGGAGCGGCTGGCGAAGCTCAACGAGCTGGCGAAGAAGTACGCGGGCGCGACGCCGTGGCGGTGAGTGTGCTGTTCCCCGGGGAAGCGGAGGCGCACATCTCCGGCACCACGCTCAAGGTGCAGGTGAACGACGATTTGCTCCTCGCGGTGGACCGCCTCTTCGGGCAGAAGGTCGTGGAGTTCGGCTGATTGTGAAAGGGAGCGAATCCATGGCGGACAGCGTGTTCAAGGACGGGCTGCTCAAGGGCAAGACGGCGTTCGTCTCCGGCGGCAGCAGCGGCATCAACCTCGGCATCGCGACCGCGTTCGTGAAGGCGGGCGCGAAGGTGGCCATCAACGGCCGCAACGTGGAGAAGCTGGAGGGCGCGGTGAAGGGCCTCCAGGCCCACGGCACCGCGATGGGCGTGGCCGCCGACGTGCGCGACTACGCGTCCGTGGAGAAGGCGCTCCAGCAGGTGAAGGACGCCTACGGTGAGATCGACGTGCTGGTGTGCGGCGCCGCCGGCAACTTCCCCGCGCCCGCGCTGGGCATGTCCTCCAACGGCTTCAAGGCGGTGATGGACATCGACGTGCTGGGCACCTTCAACGTGTCCCGCGCCGCCTTCGAGCACCTGCGCAAGCCGGGCGCCTCCGTCATCAACATCTCCGCGCCCCAGGCCTACCTGCCCATGGCCATGCAGGCCCACGTGTGCGCCGCCAAGGCCGGCGTGGACATGCTCACCCGCGTGCTCGCCATCGAGTGGGGCGGCGCGGGCGTGCGCATCAACGCCATCACCCCGGGCCCGATTGAAGGCACGGAAGGCATGAGCCGCCTGGCCCCGTCGGAGGGCTCGCGCCAGAAGCTCGCGGAGGCCCTGCCGCTCCAGCGCTTCGGCACCCCGGACGACATCGCCCGGCTGGCCCTCTTCCTGTCGTCCGACGCCGCGTCCTTCATCACCGGCGCCATCATGGTGTGCGACGGCGGCCAGTCCCTCCTGGGCGGTGCCGCGGTGCTCCAGGCCATCAACGGCTGAATTCCAGTTGATGTGCAAAGTTCCGGCCCTGCTTAGCGGGGGCCGGGGGAGGTCTGCTAGAAAGCGCTGCAACCCCGCGTGAAGCGAAAGCTGCCGCGCGGGAGCTGCTCGCTGGACGGAGACATCCATGTCCCCACGGATTGCTGTGCTCGCCCGCTGTCTGGGGTTGAGCGTGCTGTGTCTGGGCCTGTCGCTGGGCTGCAATGATTCCGGCACCTCGCCAAACCCACCGCCGGAGGTGGAAGGCGTGGTGGACGCGGCGGCCTCGACGGTGGTGGTGGACCGGCCCACGGGGGTGCTCGCGAACGGCCAGGACGTGGCGGTCGTGACGGTGACGGCGCTGCGCAAGGCGGACGGCTCGCGGCTGTCTGGGCGCGCGGTGACGGTGACGGTGGAGGGGGAGGGCGCCTTCGTCGTGCAGCCCGCGGAAGTCACGGACATCTCCGGCGTGGCGCAGGCGTGGGTGGCGTCCTCGGTGCCGGGCGTGAAGACGGTGAAGGCGTCCGTGAAGGACGACACCGGCAAGAGGGTGCCGCTCACCGCGACGGCCACGGTGGACTTCGCCGACGTCAGCACCGTGAAGACGCTGGCGTTCCGCTCGGCGCTGCCGGATGGCGTGGCGGGCGAGCCGCTCAAGCTCCTGGTGGTGGAGGTTCGGGACGGCGCCGGCGCGGTGGTGACGGACAGCACGGCGGAGGTGACGCTGTCGCTGGGCTCCGGCGGCATCGTGTTCCCGGAGGGGCTGCTGACGGTGGCGGCGGTGAACGGCGTCGCGACCTTCCCGGGCGTGGTGCTGAAGAAGGCGGGCAAGGGCTACCACTTCATCGCGAATGCGCCGGGCTTCGAGCCCGCGGCCAGCTCCGTCTTCACGGTGGCTCCGGGGCCGGTGACGGCGCTGGAGGTGGACTCCTCCCTGGATCCCGTCACGGCGGGCGTGGCAGTGAGCCAGGAGATCACGCTCAAGGACGCGTTTGCCAACACGGCGACGAACTACACGGGCACGGTGACGCTGACGTCCACGGATGCGACCGCGACGCTGCCTTCCCACACGTTCACCGCCGCGGACGCGGGCAAGTTCAAGTTCCAGGGCCTCATCTTCCGCACGGCCGCGCGTCAGTTCATGACGGTCGCGGACAGCGCGGGGGCCTTCTCGTTCACCTCTCGCGTGGACGTGTTGGCCGCGGCGGCCTCGAAGCTGGCCTTCACGCAGCAGCCGGCTACGCCCGTGTCGACGCGCGCCTCCCTGGGGGCCGTCCAGGTGACGCTGCAGGACGCCTTCGGCAACAGGACCCTGGCGACGGCGCCATCGGTGACGCTGACGCTGCCGGCGGGGGCCTTCACGCTGAACAGGACCCTGCGCGAGGCGCCGATGGACGGCGTGGCGACGTTCACGGGGGTGGGCATCGCGGGCCATGGCACCACGCACCTGGTGGCCTCCGCGCAGGGCTTCCAGGACGTGAACAGCGCGGACGTGCAGGTGGTGGACGACGTGGCGCCCGCGAAGCCGGTGCTGACGCAGACGGGGGCCACGGAGACGGGCCTCACCGTGCAGTGGACGGGCGTGGGGGATGACGGCGTGCAGGGGCAGCTGGCGTCGCAGGAGCTGCGCTACGCCACGTCCGCCATCACCACGGACGCGGACTTCGACGCGGCGACGTCCGTGACGGTCGGCGCTCCGGTGCCTCCGGGCACGGTGCAGTCCGCGACCCTCTCCGGGCTCGGGGCCGGGAAGACGTACCACGTGGCGCTGAAGGCCACGGACGCGCACGGCAACTCCTCGCGCTCGGACAGCCTCGCGGTGTCCACGGCGGATCCGCAGGTGACGCAGCTGGCGTTCACGCCACAGCCGGCGAACGGCAACGCGGGCTCGGCGCTCGCGAACGTGAAGGTGTCGCTGCTGGACGCGCGGGGCGACGTCGTCCCCATGGCCACCACGGCGGTGACGTTGACCCTCACCGGCCAGCCGGGCTTCACGGCGGTGACGGTGGCGGCGGTGGACGGCGTGGCCACCTTCTCCGGCCTGCGCGTGGACACGGCGGGCACGTTCACCTTCACGGCCACGGCGGGCTCGCTGACGCAGGAGAGCGAGTCCTTCATGGTGGGCGCGGGTGCCGCGGCGAAGCTGGTGCTGTCGGCCTTCACGGCCCCGGTCGACGCGGGCAAGGAAAACGACGTGACCGTGTCCGTGACGGATGCCTTCGGCAACCGCATCCGGGACTACGCCGGCACGGTGCACTTCACGTCCTCGGACGCGCAGGCGGTGCTGCCCGGTGCCTACACGTTCACCCTGCTGGACGAGGGCCGCCACACCTTCCGCGTGGAGCTGCGCAGCGCGGGAGACCAGGACGTCACCGTGGAGGACGTGGCGAACCCGTCGCTCACGGTCACGCGGACCTACGCCATCGTCCCCGCGTCCCCGAACCAACTGGCCTTCGCCTCCGCGCCCACGACGGGCACGGTGCGGGAGAGCCTGGTGGACATCGCGGTCGCGGTGCAGGACGCCTACGGCAACACCGTCACCGGCGCGCAGGCGGATGTGCAGCTGGCGCTGGTGGGCGGCACCTTCGCCCAGGGCATCCCCACGCGCGCCACCGTGAGCGGTGTGGCCACCTTCGCCGACCTCAGCGTGGAGGCCGAGGGCACGTACCAGCTCCGGGCGAGCTCGGATGCCCTCCAGGACCTCACGTCCGCGGACCTGGTCATCTCCGACACGCAGGCACCGGCCGCCGCGTCGGGCTTCAGCGCGACGGCGGTGGACGGCGCGAGCATCCGGCTGGACTGGCAGGCGCCGGGCGATGACGGCGTCCTGGGCACGGCCGCGCGCTACGAGCTGCGCTACGCCACGTCCGCCATCACCGACGCCACCTTCGACTCCGCCACGCTCGTGACGGGCGTGGCCGCGCCGAAGACGGCGGGCACGGCGGAGTCCTTCACCGTCACCGGCCTGACGGAGGCCACGACGTACCACTTCGCGCTGAAGACCTTCGACGGCGCGGACAACGTCAGCGCGCTCGCCACCGCGAGCACCGCCACCACCGACCCGTGCAGCGGCTACGTGTGCACGCCGCCCGCGTCCCAGTGCGCGGAGGACGGCACGTCGCTGGAGGTCTACGCGTCGGCGTGCGTGGTGCGCAACGGCGCGCCGACCTGCGAGGACGGCGAGACGACCCTCCAGGCCTGCCCCGGCGCGGACGCGGTCTGCTACGCGGGCGCGTGCGCCACGGCGCCCCACCCGGGCGCGGGCGAGCTGGTCCTGTCGGAGGTGATGCACTCGCCGTCCACGGGCACCACGGAGTACCTGGAGCTGACCAACACCACGTCGAAGCTGCTGGATGCCAACGGCCTGGTGGTGAACCTGGTGGACGGCGCGGGCACGGCGGCGTCCTTCACGGTGAACCACGGCCACGCGCTGCTGGTGCCGGCGGGCGGGCGCACGGTGCTCGCGCAGGACGCGAACTTCGCCAGCAACGGCGGCGTGGCGGCGAACGACGCCTGGGGCACGGACATCTCCCTGGACAGCACCGGCAGCATCACGCTCAAGCAGGGCGCGGTGACGGTGGACAGCCTGACGTACACGAGCGTCTTCCCGCGGACGACGGGCCGGGCCATGAGCCTCGCGTCCAGCATCGTGGGGACGAAGGGCAGCGCGCAGTCCTGGTACTGGTGTGACTCCACCGGCAGCCTGTCCGGCGGGGACCGGGGCACGCCCGGCCAGGCCAACGACGACTGCGGCCTGAACGTGGAGAAGCCACTCAATTACTGCGCCATCCAGTACCCGAAGACGTTCCCGTCACCTGACGGCACCTACCCGACGTTCATCAACATCAACGACCGCTACGACATCTTCAGCCAGTTCTACAGCTACGACGTCACGACGCGGAACCAGAATGGCAACGACGCCTACCCGCGCATCGAGGCGCAGCTGGGCTACGGCACGGACCCCACCAACCCGGCGGGCTGGACGTGGGCGGCGGCGGACTTCAATGCGGGCTTCACCACGCCGAGCAGCAACAACGACGAGATGCAGGCGACGCTGCGGATCCCCACGGCCGGCACGTACAACTACGGCTTCCGCTACCGGTTCACGGGCGCGGGGGAGCCGTGGGTGTACTGCGATCAGAACGGCAAGACCGTGCCGCCCGCGGGCACCTGGGGCACCGTGCAGGTGGCCAAGCCCCCGCTGACGAACCACGTGGTCATCAGCGAGGTTTCCACCTCCAGCGTGGCGAACGCAGATGATGACTTCATTGAACTCTACAACCCGACCAATACGGACATCGACCTGACGGGCTGGAAGTTGATGTATGGCGCCGCATGGACTTCCTGGACCAGCTACTCCCTTGCGGCGACAGTGGCCACCACGACGCCCCGCAAGGTCATCAAGGCGCATGGCTATTTCTTGTTCGCGAGCCCCCGCTTCGCCACCAACAATCCGTCCATGGTCGTGGATACGGTCTGGACCAGTTTCGTGGACCTGTCTCTAGATGGAGGAAACATCCGGCTGGGTGATCCGACCTCAGCCCTCAACGCCACCACGACGACGGGTGTCGTGGACACGCTGGCCTACGGAACGGGCCTTCTGGTGTCAGAAGGCTCACCGGCCATGGCGCCGCTATCACGCGGCGGCAGTATCGAGCGCAAAGCCGTGTCCACCTCCGGCGCCGGCTCCATGTACTACCCGTTTGGCGTGGATGCCTTGAGGGGCAACGCCTACGACTCGAACTTCAACTTCGAGGACTTCGTGGACCTCACCCGGCGCGCCCCCCAGAACTCCGCGAGCCCGACCGAGTTCTACTGACGCCTCCGTTCCACCCCTGAAGTCCCAGGAAGGCCGCCTTCCGGCACGGTACGCCGGGGCGGCCTTCCGCCGTTCCTGGCGCATCCCTGCCCATGACAGACTCCGCCCGCCGTATGCCCACTCCGGGCGCGGGCTGTCTGGGAAGGAATACCCATGTCTTCGCGTCGCGCGCTGTCTCGGTGTCTGGTGGTGGGGCTGCTGGCCCTGGGAGTCCCGGTGGGCTGTGGAGAGGACCCGGAGGCTCCCTCCACCCTGGTGGCCCCGTCGAAATGCTCGGTGGAGCTCTCCCCGAGCACGGAGCTGTTGATGGCGAATGGTCAGGACACCATGGTCGTCACGGTCACGCTGCGCAATGAGGACGCCACGCCGCTGTCCGGACGCGCCGTCAACGTGCAGGGGGGCTCCGACGATGGCTTCACCCTCTTGCAGGAAAAAAGCCTCACGGACAACCAGGGCCGGAACCGCGTGGAGGTGCGGGCCACCACACCGGGCACCAAGAGGCTGTCCGTGTCGACAAACGAGCTGAATGGAGTGCGGGTCTACCTCAACGAGGTGACGATCGAGTTCCGGTGACCTCCTCTCCCCCGTGCCGTCGGGGGAGGACTGCCGGAGGCCCGCCCGTCCGCCGCCCGACGGACGGGGCAGGGGAGGGCGTCCACTGCCCGGCAACCGCTTGCCCCGGGCCACTCGGATGCTGCCAGGGCGTGCGGGGCGCATTAGCTTTGGGCCCTTCGCCGCACACCCACGGCTTGAGAGGAGCCCTTCCCGTGTCCGAGCCCCTGGTCCCCGACGCCGCCCGCCATGTCACCTGCCCGCCGGAGGAGTTCCGCCGCGCGAGCGAGGAGGCCCTGGCCAAGGCCCGCGACGGCATCGCGCGCCTGAAGACGCTGCCCGCCTCCACGCCCCCCCGCGAGGTGCTGGAGCTGTTCGACGAGTCCTCCGCCGCGCTCGATGACGCCGCCGCGCGCGCCAGCGTCGTGCGCCACACCCACCCGGAGGCCGCCCTGCGCGAGGCCGCGGAGAGCGCCGAGCAGGCCATCGAAAACCTCGCCAATGACATCCGCATGGACCGGGGCGTCTACGACGTCCTGGCGGGCGTGAGCCTGGCCAACGAGGACGCCGCCACGCGCAAGTGGATGGAGAAGGTGCTGCGCGACTTCCGCCGCGCCGGCGTGGACCGCGACGAGTCCACCCGCGCGAAGGTGAAGGCGCTCCAGGAGGAGCTGGTCCGCATTGGCCAGGAGTTCAGCCGCAACATCAGCCAGGACACCCGCAAGGTGGCGCTGCCCCCGGCCGCGCTGGACGGCCTGCCGCAGGACTACGTGCGCGCGCACGCCCCCGGCGAGGACGGCCAGGTGCGCATCTCCACGGACTACCCGGACCTGGTGCCCTTCCTCACCTACGCGCGCGACGGCAAGGCCCGCGAGGAACTCTGGCGCGCCAACCGCCAGCGCGGCTACCCCGCCAACGTGGACGTGCTCCAGCGCCTGGTCCAGAAGCGCCACGAGCTGGCCACGCTCCTGGGCTACCCGCACTGGGCCGCCTACGCCACCGAGGACAAGATGGTGCGCACCGCGGAGGACGCGGGCACCTTCATCCGGAAGATCGCGGACGCGTCCGAAGAGCGCATGAAGCGCGACTACGCGGTGCTCCTGGAGCGCAAGCGCAAGGACGACCCGAACGCCGACAAGGTGAACCCGTGGGACTCCGGCTACCTGGATGACCGCGTGAAGGCGGAGCAGTACGCCTTCGACTCGCAGACGGTGCGCCCCTACTTCGAGTACACGCGCGTGAAGCAGGGCGTGCTGGACCTCACCGCGCGCCTGTTCGGCGTCACCTACAAGCCGGTGAAGGACGTGCCGGTGTGGCACCCGGACGTGGAGGCCTACGACGTCTATGAAGGCGCCACGCTCAAGGGCCGCTTCTTCCTGGACATGCACCCGCGCGCGGACAAGTACAAGCACGCGGCCCAGTTCACGCTGACCAGCGGCAAGGCCGGGCGGCGGCTTCCGGAAGGCGCGCTCATCTGCAACTTCCCCAAGCCCGGAACGGAGCCCGCGCTCATGCAGCACGGCGACGTGGAGACCTTCTTCCACGAGTTCGGGCACCTGCTGCACCACATCTTCGGCGGCCACACGCGCTGGGCGGGTCTGTCCGGCGTGCGCACGGAGTGGGACTTCGTGGAGGCCCCGTCGCAGATGCTGGAGGAGTGGGCGCGCGACGTGACGTGCCTGCAGACCTTCGCGAAGCACTACCAGACGGGGGAGGCGCTGCCCGCGGAGCTGGTGGAGCGCATGCTCGCCGCGGACGAGTTCGGCAAGGG
The DNA here is from genome assembly GCF_046520365.1 of Corallococcus sp. 4LFB. Lineage (NCBI taxonomy): Bacteria > Pseudomonadati > Myxococcota > Myxococcia > Myxococcales > Myxococcaceae > Corallococcus > Corallococcus sp. 4LFB. Next base: position 13,542 of record NZ_JBKGHJ010000047.1, on the reverse strand, counting down.
CCTCTTCGTGCGCCAGCAGATGTTCTACGCGGCGCTCAGCCTGGAGCTGTACCGGCGCGACCCGACGAACCTGGACGCCACCGCGCTCGTGCGCGAGCTGCAGAGCCAGTACGTCCCCTTCCCGTACCTGGAGGGCACGTACTTCCACCTCACCTTCGGGCACCTGGACGGGTACTCGTCCAACTACTACACGTACATGTGGTCGCTCGTCATCGCGAAGGACCTCTTCACGGTGTTCCAGACGAAGGGCCTGCTCAACCCGGAGCCCGCGCAGGCCTACCGCCGCGCGGTGCTGGAGCCGGGCGGCTCCGACGATGCCGCCCGGCTGGTGCACCGGTTCCTCGGCCGCGACTACGACTTCCGCGCGTACGAGGCCTGGCTCAACAAGGCCGCGTGAGCGGCTGACGGCGCGGCAGCCCCGGGGCGCCGGGGCTGCCGGGGCTCACCGGCACGTCACTCCACGTCCGTCTTCTGCACCTTCCAGATCTCCTCCGCGTACTGCTTGATGGTGCGGTCGGAGGAGAAGATGCCGCGCGGGCCACGTTGATGATGCACTTCTTCGTCCAGGACTCCACGTCCCTGTAGGCGCGCGCCACGTCCTCCTGCTTCGCCGCGTAGGCCGCGAAGTCCGCCAGCACCAGGTAGCGGTCCTCGTTGAGCAGGCTGTCCACCAGCGGCTGGAAGAGGTTGCGGTCCTCCGGGGAGAAGAAGCCGGAGCGGATGAGGTCCAACGCCTCGCGCAGCTCCGTGTTGGCCTCGTACACCTCGCGCGGCCGGTAGCCGGCCTTCTTGCGCGCGATGACCTCGTCCGCCGTGAGGCCGAAGAGGAAGAAGTTCTCGTCGCCCACCGCGTCCCGGATTTCGACGTTGGCGCCGTCCAGCGTGCCCAGCGTCAGCGCGCCGTTGAGCATCAGCTTCATGTTGCCCGTGCCGGAGGCCTCCCAGCCCGCCGTCGAAATCTGCTCGGACACGTCCGCCGCGGGGATGATGCGCTCCGCCAGGCTCACGCGGTAGTTGGGCAGGAACACCACCTGCAACCCCGTGGCGCCCGCGTCGCTGTTGACCACCTCCGCGATGCCGTTGATGAGCCGGATGGTCAGCTTCGCCAGGTGGTAGCCCGGCGCCGCCTTCGCGCCGAAGAGGAACGCGCGCGGCGTGATGACGCTCGCCGGGTCCCTGCGCGCCTTCATCCACAGCGCCACGATGTGGATGGCGTCCAGCAGCTGCCGCTTGTACTCGTGCAGGCGCTTGATCTGCACGTCGAAGATGGCGTCCGGGTTGAGCTGCACCCAGCGCAAATCCCTCACGTGCTGGGCCAGCTCCTCCTTGTTGGCGCGCTTCACCTCGCGGAAGGCCTTGCGGAACTCCGGGTCCTCCGCGTGCGCCTCCAGCTTCTGGAGCTGGTCCAGGTCCGTGGCCCAGCCCTCGCCGATGCGGCTGGTGATGAGCTTGGACAGGCGCGGGTTGCACCACGCCAGCCACCGGCGCGGCGTCACGCCGTTGGTCTTGTTGTTGAAGCGCTCCGGGTACATCTGCGCGAAGTCCGGCAGCACGTCCCGGCGCAGGAGGTCCGTGTGCAGCGCGGCCACGCCGTTGATGCTGTGGCTGCCCACCACGGCCAGGTGGGCCATGCGGATCTTCTTCTCCGGGCCCTCCTCCACCAGGCTCATCCGCTGCTGCTTCTCCACGTCGAACGGGTAGCGGATCTGCACCTGGCGCATGAAGCGCTGGTTGATCTCGAAGATGATTTCGAGGTGGCGGGGCAACAGCCGCTCGAACAGCGACACCGGCCAGCGCTCCATGGCCTCCGCCAGCAGCGTGTGGTTGGTGTAGCCGAACGTCTCCTGGGTGATGGACCAGGCCTCGTCCCAGAGCAGGCGCTTCTCGTCCACCAGCACGCGCATCAGCTCCGCCACGCCAATGGCCGGGTGCGTGTCATTGAGCTGGATGGCGCACTTGCGGCTGAAGTCACGGAAGTCGTTGTGGTTCTTCAGGTAGCGCCGGACGATGTCCGCGATGGAGCACGCCACGAAGAAGTACTGCTGCTTGAGGCGCAGCTCCTTGCCCGCCTGGAACGCGTCGTTGGGGTAGAGGACCTTGGAGATGACCTCCGAGTCGTTCTTCTCCACCACGGACCGCTCGTAGTCGCCCGCGTTGAACAGCAGCAGGTCGAACTCCGCGCTCGCGCGCGCCTGCCACAGCCGCAGCGTGTTGACGGTGTTGTTGCCGTAGCCCGCGATGGGCGTGTCGTACGGCACGCCAATCACCGTCTTGCCGCCCACCCAGCGCGCCACGGGCCGGCCATCCGGGCCCTGGTGGTGCTCCACGCGCCCGAAGAAGCGCACCGGCACCGCCTTCTCCGGCCGGACGATTTCCCACGGGTTGCCGAACTTCAGCCACTCGTCCGCGCGCTCCACCTGGTGTCCCTCCACCAGGTCCTGGGAGAAGATGCCGAACTCGTAGCGGATGCCGTAGCCCATGCCCGGGTAGCCCAGGGTGGCCAGCGAGTCCAGGAAGCACGCCGCCAGCCGGCCCAGGCCGCCGTTGCCCAGGCCCGCGTCCGGCTCCATCTCCAACAGCTGCGTCAGGTCCACGCCGACCTCCTGCATGGCGGCGGCCGCGGCGTCGTACATGTTGAGGTTGAGCAGGTTGTTGCCCAGCGCCCGACCCAGCAGGTACTCCGCGGAGAGGTAATAGGCGCGCTTGACGTCCTGCTCGTAGTAGGTGCGCGCCGTCTTCACCCAGCGGTCCGTGAGGCGGTCGCGGACGGCCAGGGACAGGGCCATGAAGCGGTCATGCGGAGTGGCCGTCTCCGGGTTCTTGCCGCGCGAATACCGCACGTGTTCGAAGAAGCCGCGACGGACGCTGGCCGCGTCGAGCCCGGTGCGGCCGCTGTCTTCGGGAGTTCCCGAGGCGGAGGGCGGGGGCGGTGCGGGGCGCGCGGAGGCGGGAGGAGCCATAAGTCGGTCGTCTCGGAGGATCGCGAAGGGGTTGATGGACAGCCGGGAGCCCCCACGCTTTGACGCGGGGCGCCCATGGCGGAAGGCTACCGTGTCACGCCAGCCCAGGGCAGGGGAAACCCACGCCCCCCGCGCGGGGTCGGCCGCTTCCCCCGCCAGGGAGGGAAGGTGCCCCGCGACCCGCCGTGACGCGACGCGGCCCCGGGGAATGACAGACATGTGAAGCCGCCTTCGGAGGGAAACCGGAAGCACGCGGAATTGGAGTACAACGGCAAGCGAATGTCCCTCCCCCTGGACGACCTGGAGCAGCGCATTGCCCTGACCCGGCCCGGGGACACCGTGCGGGGGCTGAGCTTCGCGGCGGTGCTGCAGCTGACGCACCAGCGGCTGGGGCGCGACGCCGCGGAGCGCCTGCGCGCGCCGCTCATGCAGCGCAGCCCGGTGGACTTCTTCTCCTACCCGGCGGTGGACTTCCTGCGCCTGATGGGCTTCGCGTCGGAGGCCCTCCAGCCTGCGTACGGCACGCGCGAAGCCGCCCTGCGGGCGTGTGGGGAGGCCATCGTCGGGACCTTCTTCGAGTCCACGGTGGGGCAGACGCTCCTGCGCCTCACCGCCGGCGCGGGCGACCCCAAGCGCATGTACAGCAACGCCCCCGCGTCCTACGCCACCGCGGTGAGCTACGGGCAGCGCGAGTACCAGGCCCTGGGCGACAAGCGCGTGCGGCTGACCTTCAAGGGCGACCTGCTGCCCGTGCAGGTGCACGAGGGCATCCTCGGGGGCGTGCTCGGCGCGCTCCACCGCGAGGGCCACGTGCGGGGCACCGAGCGGTGCCTGGGCGACTCCGAGTTCCTCATCGAGTGGGCCTGACGGCTTGGGGAAAAGCGACGGGCCCCGCTCCACCGTGAAGGGGAGGGGGCCCGTGGGCTTCGCGCGCGGGGAGGGCCGCTACTTCGCGGCGGCGGGCGGCGGGCCCGCCTTGCCGGCGACGGCGGCCACGGACACGGCGTCCAGCTGCTGGGCCATGTCGTGCGCCTTGGCGAGGAAGTCCGCCGTCAGCTCCTTGGGCAGCGGATCCGCGCGGGGGAACTTCTGGGTGAGGGGGTTGGCGTAGGTGCCGTTGCGCTTCAGGCCGAAGTGCAGGTGCGGGCCCGTGGAGCGGCCGGTGTTGCCGGAGTAGGCAATCACCTGCTTCTGCCGCACGCGCTGGCCGGAGCGCACGCCGTCGCCAAAGCGCGACAGGTGCATGTACTGCGTCTCCATGCCGTTGGCGTGGCGCAGCACCACCATGTTGCCCGCGGCGCCCGCGTTGGCCGCGGACACGACGGTGCCGTCCGCCACGGCCCACACCGGGGTGCCAATGGGCGTGCCGTAGTCCACGCCGTTGTGGTTCTTCACGTACTGGAGCACCGGGTGGAAGCGCGACCCGAAGCTGCTGGTGACGTGCGCGTACTTCAGCGGGCTCTTGAGGAAGGTCTTCTTCGCGCTGGCGCCGTCCTCCTGGAAGAAGTTGGCCTCGCCGTTGGGCAGCACGTAGCGGAACACCCGCTTGTTGCCCACCAGGCCGCCTTCATACGTGGCCGCCAGCACCTCGCCGTAGCGCAGCACGCGGCCCTTGGAGACGAACTTCTCCACCAGCGCCTTGGCCCGGTCGCCCTTGCGCACGTCGCGGTAGAAGTCGATGTCCCACGCGAACACGTCCGACAGCACCAGGCCGATGGATGGGTCCTCGCCCGCCGCCAGCGTCGCCTCGTACAGGGACGAGCTGATCTCCAGCGAGACGAGCGACACCTGCTTCTCCACCTCGATGGAGCGCTTGCTGCCGACGTACTTCTCCCCGTCGCGGCGCACCTGCCACTCGTCCACGGTGCTCTGGCGGTAGTCGAAGAAGTCCAGCTCGCCGTTCTTCATCACCAGCCGGAACTGGTCGCCCACGCGCGACTTGCGGAAGTCGAACACGCCCTCCAGCGCGGAGATGACCGCCGTCACCTGCTCGTCGGGCAGCGCCGCTTCATGCAGCGCGCCCGCCAGCGTCTGGCGCGGCTCGATGCGGCGGTTCTTGATTTCGAAATGGGTGGCGGCTTCGGACGTCGAAGCCACCCCGAGGGCGGCCAGGCAGAGGAAGGAAGCGGTCTTCATGGGGGGCGATACAGGAGTGTAGAGGAGGGTGGGGCCTCCGCCCAAATCCTGACCGCGCTTCCCCGCCCGCCTGCCTGCTTGCCGGTTACAGCTCCACTTTCTTTTCCGAGTGGTGCTGCCCGTCGTAGCGCAGCAGGCTCCCCTTGCCGTCGTAGCGGGTGATGATGTTCACCGGCCGGCGCCAGAGGCTCTGGAGGTTGCGCAGCGTCTCCCGCGCGTAGTCGCCCTTCAGGTCCTGCCCGTCGTGCTTGTGCGCGAGCAGCAGCTCCGAGCGGTTCTCGTAGTTGCCGTCCACGACCTCGATGATGGGCTGGCCGAAGTTGGTGAGCGACGTGAGCAGCTTGTTCTTCACCTTGCGGAACTCGCGGTCCAGGATTTCCCACGAGTTGCGCTTGTCGTTGAAGCCGTAGACGAAGAGCTTCTGCTGCTGGGCGAACTCGGCGGTGAGGAACGTGTCGATGAAGGTGATGTCGTTGTAGTGCTTGCGCACCTCGAAGATCTTCTCCCGCCCCGCGCCCAGCTTCCGGTCCCAGGCCTGGCGCGCGCGAAGGTCATCGCACTCGTCCCACTCCTTGCCGAACTTGCCCTTGTTCCACCGGTCCTCGATGTCCCGCCACAGCTCGATGCCCAGCTTGTACGGGTTGATGGCGCCGGGGCGCACGCCCATGGTGCCGGAGTGGTGGTCCGCGTAGTCGATGATCTCATCGTCGCGCAGCGCCCTGCGGGTCATGATGGTGGAGTGCCAGTAGCTGGCCCACCCCTCGTTCATGATCTTCGTCTGGCCCTGCGGCGCGAAGTAGTACGCCTCGTCGCGCAGGATGGAGAGGATGTCCACCTCCCACGGCTCCAGCGGCGCGTGCTCCAGCAGGAAGTAGAGCACGTCGCGCTGCGGGCGCTCCGGGAAGCGCTTGCGCTGCTGCTTCTCGTCTTCCGCGCGCTTGCGCTGGGAGTCCATGAACTCGGAGGGGTTGATGAAGCCGCGCATGTACTCGCGGTTCACCTTGAAGCCCTCCACGCGCTCGTTGGACTTGGCCTCTTCCTCCGCGCGCTGCGGATCCGGGTTGCGGCGGATGTGGGGCGCGTGCTGGTCGATGAGGTTCTCCAGCGACAGCGTCCGGTCGATGAAGTCCTCCACCTTCTCCACGCCAATCTTGTCCACCCACCGCCGGACGCGGGTGGCGTGGTTGGCCATGTCGTCAATCATCCGGCGGTTGGTGTGCCGGAAGGAGAAGTTGTTCTTGAAGAAGTCGCAGTGTCCGTAGACGTGGGCCATCACCAGCTTCTGGTCCACCTCCGGGTTGCTCTCCATCAAGTAGGCGTAGCAGGGGTCGTTGTTGATGACGAGCTCGTAGATTTTCGACAGCCCGTACTCGTACCCCTTCGCCAGCTGCTCGTACTCCATGCCCCAGCGCCAGTGGGGATAGCGGGTGGGGAAGCCGCCGTAGGCGGCCACCATGTTCATCTCGTCGTAGCTCACCATCTCGAAGACGGTGTCGAAGAAATCCAGGCCGAACTCCTTGGCGTAGCCGTGGATTTCATCCCGAAGCGCTGCGAGTCGCGGTGTGAGGCTCTTGGGCATGGGGCGGTGGCTCCGGTGGGGGATGAGACAGAAGCGCTCGTGTCAGCGCCCCTTGCCGAGGAAGTCCTTGATGGAGGCGTAGATGGCGTCCTTGTCGGAGATCTCGCTCAGCGCGACGTTGGTCGTGTCACCCACCGCCTCGCGCAGGTCCTTGATGAACTGCCCGCTGCCGTAGGGGGACTCCACCTGCCCGTAGGCGAACTGGTTCACCTGCGGGAGGATGTCGTTGCGGAGCATCTCGATGCACTGGCGCGTGTCGTCCGCGCTCCAGTTGTCCCCGTCGCTGAAGTGGAACGGGTAGATGTTCCACGCGCTCTTCGGGTAGTCCGCCTGGATGATGTCCCGGCACAGCTTGTACGCGCTGGAGATCATCGTCCCGCCGGACTCGCGGGTGTGGAAGAACGTGTCGCGGTCCACCTCGCGCGCCACCGCGTCGTGGATGATGTAGCGCGACTCCAGGCCCTTGTACTGGTGCTTGAGCCACGTATCGAGCCAGAAGCTCTCGATGCGGACGATCTCCTTCTGCTCGTCCCCCATCGAACCGGACACGTCCATCATGTAGATGATGACCGCGTTCGTCTCCGGCAGCTCCTGTAGCTTGTAGCTGCGGTACCTGCGGTCCTCGCGCGTGGGGATGATGACCGGCATCTTCGGGTCGTAGGTGCCGGTGGCGATCTGCCGCTTCAGGGCCTGCTTGAAGGTGCGCTTGAAGTGACGCAGGGACTCCGGGCCCGTGGTGTTGACGCCCGTGTACTTCACCTTCTGCGTGACGATGCGCTCGTTCTGCCGCCGTTCAATCCGCGGCAGCTGGAGCTCTTCGCCAAGGATTTGCGCCAGCTCCTCCAGCGTGACGTCCACCTCCAGGGCGTGGTCTCCCTCGCCCTGGCCGGCCTGGTGCCCGTCCCCGGGCTCTACCGCCCCGGGGCCGAGCTGCTGACCTACGTCACCGTCACCCTGTCCGACGCCGCCCTGCTCCTTGTGGCCGTACTTGAAGCGCGGGATGTCGATGAAGGGGATGGGGATGCTGATGGCATCCTTGCCCTTCTTGCCCAGCATCTCGCCCTTCTGCACGTACTTGCGCAGGTTGGCTTTGATCTTCCCGCGGACGATCTGTTTGAAGCGGGAGTGGTCCTGGTGGATCTTCAAGGTCACGGTGTCACGTCCCTCTTGGGCAAGTCGCTAGGCGTTACTCCTTGGCATCCCCGCGGGCGAAGATGCTGGCCACGAAGTTCAGCACGTCCGTGGAGCAGATCTCGCAGTACCCGTAGTTCTTCATCATCCGGTCCTTCACCAGGTCGATCTTCTCCTGGGTCTCCTTGTCCACGACGGAGGACACCAGGTTCTTGAGCTTGATGCTGTCCTTCTGGTCCTCGAACAGCTTCAGCTCCAGCGCCTTGTGCAGCCGCTCGTTGGTCCGGTAGTTGAAGGTCTTGCCCTCCACGGCGAGCGCGCCGATGTAGTTCATGATCTCCCCGCGGAAGTCGTCCTTGCGGCTCTCCGGGATGTCGATCTTCTCCTCAATCGACCGCATCAAGCGCTCGTCCGGCACCTCGTAGATGCCGGTGTACTTGTTGCGGACCTTCTCCTTCTGGGTGAAGGCCTTGATGTTGTCGATGTAGTTGCCGCACAGCTTGCCGATGGCGTCCTCGTCGGCGCTGATGGCGCGCTGGACCTCGTTCTTGACGATGTCCTCGTACTCCTGCTTCACCGTGGTGAGCAGCTCCTTCATGCGCTTGCGCGCGTCCTCGTTGTTGATGAGGGAGTGCGTCTTCAAGCCGGCTTCCAGCTCGTTGAGCACCATGAAGGGGTTGATGCAGCCCTCGCCCTTGTCGCTCACCAGGGCGTTGGAGATTTTGTCCTGGATGTAGCGGGCGCTGATGCCCTCCAGGCCCTCGCGCACGGACTCCTTGCGCAGCTCCTTGATGTTGTCCTCGGTGAAGTTGGGCAGCGTCTTCCCGTTGTAGAGCTTGAGCTTCTGCAGGAGCGACAGGTTGTGCTTCTTGGGCTCCTCCAGGCGCGTGAGGACGGCCCACATGGCGGCCATCTCCAGCGTGTGCGGCGCGATGTGCTTGCCCTTGATGGCGCGGGAGTTGAAGTCCTTCTCGTAGATCTTCACCTCCTCGGCCAGCTTGGTGATGTACGGGATGTCAATCTTCACCGTACGGTCGCGCAAGGCCTCCATGAACTCGTTGTTCTCGAGCTTCTTGTACTCAGGCTCGTTGGTGTGCCCGATGATGACCTCGTCGATGTCCGTCTGAGGGAACTTCTTCGGCTTGATCTTGTGCTCCTGCGACGCGCCGAGCAGGTCGTAGAGGAACGCGACGTCCAGCTTGAGCACTTCCACGAACTCGATGACGCCGCGGTTGGCGATGTTGAACTCGCCGTCGAAGTTGAAGGCGCGCGGGTCGGAGTCCGAGCCGTACTCGGCGATCTTCCGGTAGTTGATGTCGCCGGTGAGCTCGGTGGAGTCCTGGTTCTTCTCATCCTTGGGCTGGAACGTGCCGATGCCGACGCGGTCCTTCTCGCTGAAGATGAGCCGGTTGACGTGCACGTGGCCCATGACCTTGGCGAAGTCACCGCCGTACTGGGTCATCAGCTCCTTGAAGACGAAGCGGCAGGCGGGGCACAGCTCGCAGCCGTTGGGGATGGTGTAGCCGGAGTCCGGCGGGGACAGCTCGGAGAAGACCTTGTCGCGCCACTCGCGCGGGATGAGGTTGAGGGGCTCCTCGTTCATCGGGCACTTCATCTTCTCCTTGGTCACCGTGCCGTCCGGCTGCTTCTTGTCGGTGAGCCAGGAGAAGGTGTACGCGGCGCCCTCCGGCGTCTTCGAGTACTCCTCCATGCCCTTCTTGAGCAGGCGGGCGATGGTGGACTTGGACGAGCCCACGGGGCCGTGCAGGAGGATGACGCGCTTCTCCGTGCCGTAGCCCTGGGCGGCGGACTTGAAGACGTTGACCAGCTTCATCAGCGGCACGTCCAGGCCGAAGATGGCGTCGCGGCCGCCGAAGCGCTCGTCACTGAAGAAGTGGTAGCGGGTGAGCTTCTTCTTGTTGTCGATGTACTCCGACTTCCCGTGGCTGAGGATCATGTCGTAGATCCTCTGGAAGGCGGTGCGGGTGACCTTCGGGTTCTTCCGGACGATTTCGAGGTAGTCCTCGAAAGAGCCCTCCCAGTTGAGTTCCGCGTAGGTCTTCACGTCCTGGAACGCGGCGATTCTGGAGACCCACGAGCCCTTCTCAGCGTCCTTCATGTCTCTCCCTCGTAGCCTCACAGGAGGACGCGAGGACTCGCGTGCTTCCGGGGGGCCAACATGGTGAACCTGGAGGGCTGGAAGGCCATTCCACACCCACTCCGAAGAGGTCCCAGGCGACGACAATCGCGATGCTTCAGCCCCTTCGGGACCCCGCCGCGGAGTGGGACCGCGCGTTCGGCTCGTGTCGGAGGGGAGCCGCCCTCCTCCACGGGGTGAAAAGGCACTTCGATTATAAGGACCGGGACGCGCGCTGGGAGGAGCCCCCCCGGTGCGATGTGTCCGGTCCCACCTTGCTCAAGCGCGTACTTCCCGACGCTTGGCCTTCCGCTGGAGGACACCCCGTCCAGGCGGGCCCTCACTGTGGGGCGGCGTCCGTGTCCGCTCCACATGTCGGCGTGACGGCCGGCGCACCGGTTCCGTCCCGCCCGGAAGGGTGCGTAACGGCGCGAATCCCCCGCTGCCCGGGGATTTGGCGCGCGGGCCGGGCCCGGGCAGGCGGGCGGGCATCAGGCAGGTGGAAGGGTCGCTGGCTTGGCTTTGAGCCCTGCCTGCGTATCCTCGCGCGCGCCATGGTTCCCGCATCGAGTCCCGCCGCCCTTGCTTCCTCCTCCGCCGCCGTGCCCGGCCTGTCCGCGGTGCCCGCACCCCAGCCCGAGCCGTCCACCCGGTGGTTGGTGGGCCTGCTGCTGGTGGCGGCGCTGCTCCCCCGGTTGGGGGTGTTCTTCATCAACGAGAACCTCTTCGGTGACGCGGTGGTGCGCACGGAGCTGGCGGAGCGGTGGCTGGCCGCGCCGCACGTCATCACCTCCTACAAGGACGGGACGTTCCAGTTCGGCCCGCTGCACGTGTACCTGGTGGGTGCGGTGCTGTCGGTGTTCGAGCGCGACGTGGCGGGCCGGCTGGTGAGCCTGGTGTTCGGCGTGTTGTCGGTGGTGCCGCTGTTCGCGCTGACGCGGCGGCTGTTCGGCTGGCGCGCGGGCGTGGCCGCGGGGCTGGCCTTCAGCGCGTGGGGCATGCACCTGCAGTTCTCCACCACCGCGGGCAGCGAGGCGGTGTCGCTGTTCTTCATGCTGGCCGTGTTCGCGCTGGTGGCGGAGGGGGTGGAGGAGAACCGCTTCCAGCCGCTGTTCTGGGGCGCGGTGCTGCTCAACTTCGCGTGCGCGCTGCGCTACGACGCGTGGCTGTACATCCCGCTCATCACGGTGGCGCTGGCGTTCAGCAGCGAGGACCGGGTGGCGTCGCTCACGCGCGCGGTGGGCTTTGGCCTGGTGTGCCTGCCGTTCCCGCTGTTGTGGATGCAGGGCAACGAGCTGGCGCACGGCGACCCGTTCTTCCCCATCAAGGCGGTGGAGGACTTCCACAAGCAGTGGGTGGCCGACTCCGGCGGCGCGGGCGGCGCGCTGGGCTGGCGGCTGCAGCAGCTGGGGTTCTGGCCCGCGGTGGCGCTCTTCACGCTGACGCCGGGCGTGGCGCTCCTGGGCGGGGTGGGCATGGTGCGCGCATGGAAGAAGCACCCGGAGACGCGCTGGCTGGTGGTGATGGCGGTGCTGCCCGCGCTGTACTTCACCTTCCGCGCGGCGGTGCTCCTGAGCTTCGTGCCCCTGGCCCGCTTCACGGTGACGCAGCTGGTGCTCTTGCCCGTGTTCCTGGCGCCGGGCCTGGCGGCGGTGGTGGGCGGCCGGGGTGACTTCGCGCGCCGGGCGGTGGTGGGCGTGAGCGCGGTGCTGGCGGTGGTGATGCCGGTGGCGCTGGGCATCTACACCTTCCGCACCGAGGGCGGGCTGCACGACTCGCTGCGCCCGGTGAGCCCCACGTCCACGAACCCCGTGGCGGTGATGCAGGTGGCGCGCTTCCTCAAGGAGGAGGTGGCGGCGAAGGGCGGCGCGGCGGCCATCGACGACGACCCGCGCTACATGGACCTGCAGGTGGCGTTCTTCTCCGGGCTGCCGGAGATGCGCATGGCGCGCGTGCGCTGGGACACCTTCCGCCAGCGCCTGGGGGACGCGCGCCCGGAGGTGCTGGTGCGCTTCGACGGGGGCAAGCTGGTGAAGGACCCGGGCGTGAAGCTGGACGGGCGGACGCTGACGCTCGACGGCGTGGCGTACCAGGAGCAGGACGGCTTCTCCGCGCCGCTGCACGTGTACCGGCGCCAGCCGTAGTGACTGGCAGGTGGTTCCCGGAGGCGGGGCTCAGGCCTCCGGGTCGTAATCGTCGTAGCCCGTGTCGTAGCCGTCGGTCCTGGGGCGGTGCGCGTCCAGCCAGCCCTGCAGGATGAACTGCGCGGCCAGCTGATCGATGACCTCCCGCCGCTTCTCCCGGCGCACGTCCGCCTCCAGCAGGGTGCGCTGGGCGGCCACGGTGGACAGCCGCTCGTCCCACAGCTCCACGGGCAGCCCGAGCGCGCTCTCCAGCACCTCCGCGAACTTGCGCGTGGCCTCCGCGCGGGGCCCCTCCGAGCCGTTCATGTTGAGGGGCAGCCCCAGGACGAAGCGCGTCACCTCGTGCTCCTTCACGAGCCGGGACAGCTCCGCGAGGTCCGCCTTGAGCGACGCGCGCCGCACGGTGGTGACCGCCTGGGCGGTGAGCCCCAGTCCATCCGAGACGGCCACGCCGATGGTCTTGGTGCCGTAGTCCAGCCCGAAGGTGCGCATGGGCGCGGGACTCTAGCCGCAATCCTCCGCGACGGACCGGACCGTCCGCGGGTGGGGACGCGGACCGGGGGCCCGTGCGCACAACCCCTCGAATCGACTCGCCCCGCGCGCCCGCGCGCCCGGCACCGCCGCTGCAATGCCTGCCCGCGTCCGAAGAGACGGCGCGCGGCACCCTGGCAGCACCCACTTCAACCCGTCGCGCGGGAGTATCGATGCTCGACATCCTCAAAGGCGTGGCGAACCTGCTGGGCGGTCCCATGGCCGCCGTGACCGACCTGGCGGGGGACGCCCTGGGGCTTCCCCCCGTCCTCACGAACTCCATCAAGACGGCCGCGGGGGTGATGACCGGCAACGTGATGATGGCGGCCAGCGGCGCGCTGGGCGTGGCGGATGAGCTGAAGAAGAACCCCTCCGCGAAGACGGAGTACTGCGCGCCACAGGACGCGGCGAAGGCGGGCCAGGGGTACGCGGGCGCCTCGTCGGCGGGGGGCGCGCAGGCGGGAGGCGCGTCCGGGAGCCGCAGCCCGCTGGACCCCAAGCTGCTGGACTACGCGGACTCGCTGCGCACGCTGGAGGCGAACTTCGGCTACCTGGACCTGCTGGACGGCAAGAAGGACGGCTCGCTGTCGCACGCGGACCTCCAGCGCATCTCGCAGGACCGGAACGTGTCGCCGTCGCTCCGGGATGCGGCGAGGTTCCTCGTCGACAACCGCACCTTCTTCGAACAGGTGGACACGGCGAAGAAGAAGGTGCTCGGCCTGCCGATGCCGGCCTTCAACGACGACCGCATCGACCTGATGGGCCTCCAGCAGGAGTCCAGGCGGCTGGCCGCGGACTTCGCGAAGTACGGACGGCCGGACCGCCCGGGCCAGCCGCCGCCCACGCAGTCGGACTGCAAGCCGGCGCCGTCGGACTGCGCGCCGCCCTCCAAGGGCGGTGGCTCCGGGCCGGGGCCGGGAGGCG
>NZ_JBKGHJ010000479.1:0-6274 GCF_046520365.1 Corallococcus sp. 4LFB | reverse complement strand
CCCGAGTTCCGCTGCGCTCGTCGAACAAGGCCCCTGTGGGCGTTGTCGCGGGTCCGCGCGATGCGGCAGGCGGCCCCGCGGGCCTGAGCGACAAGTCCGGAGCGGGCGGTGCGGCGGTAACGAGCGGCACCCCCACGCGTCCTGGCATGGAGTCCGGATCAGGTGACGCCGCAGGCTCCGGTGCCGTGAACAGCGGAGCCGGAGAGGGAACCGGCGGCACCCCCACGCGTCCGGGGCACCCGTCCGGCGCCGGCGATGCGGCAAGCGCCAGCGGTTCCTCGTCGCGGCTGAACGGCGCACGCGACACGGGTGCCAATCCCTCCGCGTTCCCGGGCGACACGGCCGGAGCGGACGATGCCGTGAAGCCAGACGGCTCCTCCGCGCGCCCGGGCGAAGGTGCCACGTCGGAGCCCAAGGCTCGGCTGGAGGCCCAGGCACCGTCGTCGCCGATGCGGGTGCCAGGAGGCCTGCAACGGGCGAACAAGGCGCGCACCCAGGAGCAGGAGGCCCCCGCTCCGGCGCGCAAGGACGCGGCCGAGCCGTCATCGGATCTGGCCGCGGAGCTTGAAGCCCTGCGTGAGGAGCTCGCGCTGGCCTACGCCGCCATCGAGGAGGCGGAGGCCCGCGCCGCGGACGCGGAGGCCCTGGCCGAGTCGGAGCAGTCGCTCCGCGTCGAGCTGGAAGATCGCGTGGCGGGCGAAGCGCGAGCACGGGAGGACGCGCTTCTCGAAGCGAACGCGGAGGTCGAGGCCCGGAGCTCCGTGGAGGTGCGGGCCGAAGCGGAGGTCCACGCCCGCGCGCGTGCCGAGTCCCTGTTGAAGCAGGCATCGGAGGCCCACGCGGACTCGGAGGTCCGGGCCGTGTCGGCGACGCAGGCCCTGGCGGAGGTCGAAGCCCGGCTCGCCTCCGAGGCCGGAAGCCGCGTGGATGCCGAGTCCCGGGCGGATGCCGAGGAACGCGCCCGCCGTGAAGCCGAAGCCCTCGCGGAGATGGTGAGGATCGAGCTTGCCGAGCTCGAGAAGCGCATCGCCACGGAGGTCCAGGCGCGCGAGGAGGCCGAGCTCCGGGCCCGCCAGGAAGCCCAGACGCGCGAAGAGGCCGAAGCCCGCGCCGAACTGGAGCAGGCCGCGCGCACGGACGTGGAAGCGCGGCTGGAGGCCGAGATCGAAGCCCGGCTCGCGGCCGAAGCCCGGGCGGAAGCCGAAGCCAGGGCCCGCGAGGACGCGAGTCAGCGAGAGGAAGCCGGATCCGAGCGGACGGAGAGCCGCGACGGTGAGGCCGCCGCGCTGGAGGCCCGGCTTGCCGAAGCGGAGGCCCGCGCCGAAGCGGAGGCGAAGGCCCGGACCGCCGCCGAAGCGAAGGTGAAGCACTCCGCGCAGGCGCTGTCCCTGGTGGAGGTGCGAGCGCACCAACTGGCCCAGTCGCTGGCCGAGTCCGAAGCGAGGGCGAAGCAGTCCGCGCAGGCGCTGGCCCAGGCGGAGACGCGGGTGCAGCAGGCCACGCAGGCGCTGGAGCAATCCGAGGCGAAGGCGAAGCAGTCCGCCCAGGCCCTGGCGCAGGTGGAGGCCCGGGCGCAGCAGCTGGCGCAGGTGCTGCTTCAGGGAGAGGCCAAGGCAAAGCAGTCCACCCAGGCGGTGAGCCAGGCCGAAGAGGCCCGCGCCGCCGCCGAAGCCACCGCGGAACGAAACGCCGAACGCCTGGCGGAGGCGGAAGCCCGGGCCGCGAAGGCCGAGGAGGCCCTGGCCGAAGCGCAAGTCCGAGCGGAAGAGGCCGAAGCGGCGGCAAAGCAGAACGAGACGCGGTTCGCGGAGACCCTGAGCCAGGCCAACGCGCGGATGGAGCAGCTCAAGCAGGCCCGCCAGCGAGCCGAAGCCAAGGCCGCGCAGCCCGCAGAAGCCCTGCTCCAGGCGGAAGCCCGGGTGGATCAGCTGACGCAGGCCCTGGCGCGGACCGAGGCCCGCGTGAAGGAGCTGTCGGAGGCCGTGAAGCGCGCCGAAGAGCGAGCCACGGAAGCCGAACAAGCCCGCGACGCCAACGCCGAACAGCTGAAGCAGGCGAGGGCCGAAGCGCAGACGCGCGCGGATCAATTCAGCCAGGTCCAGGCCGATGCGGAGACGCACACCGAACAGCTGAAGCACGCCGAGGCCGAGGCGAAGACTCTCGCCGAGCAGTTGATGCAGGCGCAGGCCGAAGCAGAAGCTCGCGAGGAACTGCTCACCCAGGCTCAAGCCGAGGCGAAGAAGCTCGCCGAGCAGCTGACGAAGGCGCAGGCCGAAGCAGAGGCCCGCGAGGAACTGCTCACCCAGGCTCAGGCCGAAGCCGAGGCACGCGAGGCAAAGCTCAACCAGCTTGAGGCCGAGGCAGAGGCCCGCGAGGAAAAGCTCAAGCAGGTTCAAGCCGAGGCAGAGGCCCGCGAAGAACAGCTCAAGCAGGTCCAGGCCGAGGCGGAGGCCCACGCGGAGCAGCTGGAGCAGGCCCAGGCCGAAGCGAAGCAGACCGCCGAGCAGCTGAAGCAGGCACGGGCCGAAGCCGAGGCTCGCGTGGATCAGCTCCAGCAACTCCAGTCCGACTCGGGCGACCGCGCGGATCAATTCACGCAGGTCCAGGCCGAGGCGGCGAAGACCGCCGGCCAGCTCAAGCAGGCCCAGGCCGAAGCCGAGGCCCTCGCCCAGGCGCGCACCGAAGCCGAGGCGCGCATCGAACAGCTCACGCAGGAGCTGGCCCAGGCCGAACAGTCCCGCGCCGAAGCGGAGGCGACCGCCGAGCAGCAGCTCCAGGCCCGCACCGCCGCGGAGTCCCGCGCCCTCCAGGCCGAGCAGAAGTCCTCCGAATCCACCGCCAAGGCCACGTCCGAAGGCCGCCTGCGCACCGTGCTGGAAGTCCGCCTCGACTCCGAGGCCCGCGCCCGCCAGGACCTCGAAGCCCGCATCGAAACCGAGGCCCAGGCCCGCACCGCCGCCGAAGCCCGCCTCGCCGCGGAGACCCACGCCCGCGCCGAAGCCGAAGCCCGCGCCCAGGCCGAAGCCACGGACCTCACGCAGGCCCGAGACACCCTGCAATCCCAGCTCGACCAGCTCCGCGAGGAGCTCACCCGCGAGCGCGAAGCCCGCACTCGGCTCGAAGCCGAAGCCGTCGAACAGCGCCTCCAGGCCGAACGCGAGCGCGAACAACTCGAAGCCCGAGCGCAGCGGGACGCGGAAGAAGCCGTGGCCCAGGCGCGCGCCACCCTCATCCCCCTCGAATCGCCCGGCCGTCCGGAGATGGCGGTGGCCCGCAGCGGCAGCCTCACGCAGGAGGGCCTCGCACGGCTCGTCCTGCGGCTGTGCGACGCGCGCATGGAAGTGCGCCTGGAGCTCAAGGTGATGAACGCCTTGCGCGTCCTCTGGCTGCGCGACGGAGCCCTGGTCGGCGCCGCGTCCTCCGCGCAGGGCGAGTCCCTCATCGACCGCGCCCGCGCGGACGGCCTCATCGACGCGCGCCAGGAGGCCGAGCTGCGGCTCGTGCGCAGCGCCACCACCGGCACGCTCCTAGAGGCCCTGCGCGGCCGCGGCTACGTGCGCGAGGCCGAATCCGTCCCGCTGGTGCAGCGCTACACCGAACAGGTCTTCCTGGACGCGCTCGCCGAACCGTCCACGCTCTACCGCCTGGTGCCGGAGCCCGCGCCCCACGAGGTCGCGCTCGCCGCCGCCACGCGCCCGCCGCTGCACCTGCTCGCGGAAGGACTGCGCAACACGCTCACCGCCGAATCGCTCCTCGACGCCGCCGGCTCCCTGCGAGCCCTGGTCTCCCGAGGCGACGCGCACATGGCCCCCATGGACTTCGGCCTCTCCGCCCGCGAGCTCCAGCTCCTGCAGGCCGTGGACGGCGAGCGCACGCTGGAGTCGCTGCTCCTGGGCGCGGGGCTGCCGCAGGACGGCGCGCTCAAGACGCTCGCGGTGGCGCGGGCGCTGGGGCTCATCGCCCTGCACCCGCCCTCGGAGGACGCCCAGGGCACCCTGCCGCCGGAGCTGGACGTGCACCGCCTGGAGGCCAAGTTCGAGGAGATCCAGGACGCGGACTACTTCACCGTGCTGGGGCTCGCGCGCTCGGCCGGCAGCGAGGAGGTCAAGCGGGCCTACGCGCTGCTCGCCGCCGAGTTCCACCCGCTGCGCTTCGCCGGCCACCCGGACCCCGCGCTCCAGCACCGCGCACAGCAAATCCGCGCCGTGTTGACGGAGGCCGCGCGGGCCCTGGGGGATGACCGGCTGCGGGGCGAGTACGCCCGTAATCTGCTCGACTGATGCCCGGTGGAACGGTTGCCCGTCGCGGTCCGGAGGGGTTAAGAGTTCCCCCCATGGTTCGCGAGATTCTCATCTGGCCCGACCCCATCCTGAAGCAGAAGGCCAAGCCCGTGGTGAAGGTGGACGACAAGGTCCGCGCGCTCATCAAGGACATGTTCGAGACGATGTACGCCGCGGAGGGCGTGGGGCTCGCCGCCCCGCAGGTGGGCATCCTCCAGCGCATCATCGTCCTGGACACCCGGCCGCAGCAGCCGGAGTCCAAGCCCCTGGCGATGATCAACCCGGAGTTCGTCTCACTCGAAGGGGAGACGACCTACACGGAAGGCTGCCTCTCCATCCCCGGCGAGGCCGAGGACGTGGACCGCGCCGCCGTCGCCACCGTGCGCTACCTGGACGAGGACGGCCAGGAGCAGACGCTGCGCTGTGACGGCCTCCTCGCCATCGCCGTGCAGCATGAGACGGACCACCTGGACGGCACCGTCTTCGTGGACCACGTCTCCACGCTCAAGCGCGAGTTCATCCGCAAGCGCATGAAGAAGCTCAAGGCCTCGAAGGAGCAGGGCGCTCCGGCGTCCGCCTAGCCCTTCGCGGTGGCGCGCACGCCCTTCTTCGGGCAGCGGTCCGCCACCGCGCAGGCGCCGCAAGCGGGCGAGCGCGCGAAGCACGTGCGCCGCCCGTGCCACACCAGCAGCTGATGCCCCAGCGTCCACCGCTCGCGAGGCAGCAGGGCCTGCAGGTCCTTCTCCACCTTGTCCGGATCCTCGTGGGAGGTGAAGCCCAGCCGGTACGCCAGCCGCTTCACGTGCGTGTCCACGGGGAAGGCCGCGTCGCCGCCCAGGTGGATGCACACCACGCCCGCCGTCTTCAGCCCCACGCCCGGCAGCTCCGCCAGCGTGTCGCGCACCCGCGGCACCTGCCCGCCGTGCTCCGCCACCAGCGCGCGCGCCGTGGCGACGATGTTCTTCGCCTTCGCGCGGTACAGCCCGCAGGTGCGGATGAAGGGCTCCACGTCGGTGGGCTCGACGCGCGCGTAGGCCTGGGCGTCCGGGAAGCGGGCGAACAGGGCGGGGGTCACCAGGTTGACGCGCTTGTCGGTGCACTGCGCGGACAGGATGACGGCGACCAGCAGCTCCAGCGGCGTGCGGTAGTCCAGCTCGATGCGGGCGTCCGGCATGGCTGCTTCCAGACCGTCCAGGACCGACACTGCTCGCTGCCGCTTCTCCGCCACTGTCTCTCGCCGGGCCACGCGGGCGTTGTATGTCACGGGGCGGCCCCGCCCAAGCGCCATGGCGGGCCCCTTTCCCCGCAGCGAGGAGAACCATGAAGCCCATCGACTTCCGCTCCGACACCGTGACGAAGCCCACGCCCGCCATGCGCAGGCTCATCGCCGACGCGGAGGTGGGCGACGACGTCTACGGCGAGGACCCCACGGTGCGCCGCCTGGAGGAGCGCGTGGCGGAGCGGCTGGGGCTGGAGGCCGCCGTCTTCGTCCCCTCCGGCACGCAGGCGAACCAGATCGCCATCGGCGCGCACTGCCGCTCGGGTGACGAGGTGCTGACGGAGGAGGGCAGCCACATCCTCCACTACGAGGGCGGCGCGGTGCCGGCGCTCTGGGGCGTGCAGCCCGCGCCCTGCCGGGCGAGCGCGGCCTGCTGAAGCCGGAGACCGTCGCGGCGGCGGTGCGCGAGGACAACGTCCACGAACCCGCGCACGCGGCTCCTCTCGCTGGAGAACACGCACAACCGGGGCGGCGGCACGGTGTGGCCGGTGGACCGCTTCCGCGCTGTGGTGGAGGCGGGGCGCAAGGCCGGGCTCGCGGTGCACCTGGACGGCGCGCGGCTGTTCAACGCGCAGGTGGCGGCGGGGAAGCCCGCGTCGGCGTGGGCGTCGCTGACGGACTCCACGTCGGTGTGCTTCTCGAAGGGGCTGGGGGCGCCGGTGGGCTCGGCGCTCGCGGGCAGGGCGGACGTCATCCGCGAGGCGCAGCAGGCGCG
>NZ_JBKGHJ010000478.1:0-6277 GCF_046520365.1 Corallococcus sp. 4LFB | reverse complement strand
GGGCACGGCCGGCGCGGCGGCGGGAGCCTTCACCGGGGCCTGGGACAGCAGCGCGAGCGCGCACACGCCCCACAAGCTCACGGCGCCACCCCGGCCTTGCGCAGGATGGCCTTGCGCCGGTCGTCCGCGAGCTGGAGCGTCTCCAGCTCCTTCTCGTAGACGAGCTTCTCCTCGCCCTTGGCGTTCCACGACGCCAGCACCAGCCAGTCCAGCGACGCGGCGTCGCCGCCCTGGTACAGCACGCGCGCGGCGGTGGCGGCCAGGGTGCGGTCCGCGTCCTTCAAGAGCGGCGACAGCACGGGGCTGGCCTTCCTGGCCGGCACGCCCTCGAAGAGCACCAGCCCCTGGCGGCGCACGAACTTGTCGCTGCTGCCCAGCAGCTTCCGCGCGAAGGCGAAGCCCTCCGGGGCGCCCAGCCGGCACAGGCCCCGGGCCGCGGCGAAGCGCGTGCTCTCCGAGTCGCTGTCCAGGTACTTCTGGAGCGCGGCCTTCTGCTTCGCGTCACCGCAGGCGCCCGCGGCCTCCAGCAGCGCCGCGCGGACCTCCAGGTCCTGCTCGTCCTTCGCGGCGGCCATCAGCGGCTTGCCCATCTTCGGGTTCCTGGAGGCGCCCAGGGCCCGCGCGGCCTCGCGGCGCACGCCGCTGCTCTTGTCCTGGAGCAGCGGCAGCACGGCGCCGGTGTTGCGGCTGCCCAGCCGGGCCAGGCCCTGCGCCGCGTACATGCGCACGGTGCTGTCGCCGTCCGACGCCAGCTTCACCAGCGTGGACTCCCCGGTGCGCGCGCCCAGCGACGCCAGCAGCGCCACGAGGTTGCGGCGGGTGCGCTCCTCGTAGGTGGTGCGCAAGAGCGGGCCAATCTCCTCGGCCGCGTAGGCCTCCTGGCGCAGGAAGCGCAGGCGCGACGTGGCGGTGGGGACGGGGGCGCCGTTGGCCACCTGGGCGAGGACGGCGTCCGCCTCCGCGCGGCTCTGGGCCTTCTTGGACGCGGCCCCCGGTCCGGCGAGGCCGGTCAGGGGCAGCAGCAGCACGACGAGCAGGGCACGGAGGGACGGAGGACGCACAGGGGCGGAACGATGGCAAGCGCGGCCCCCGCCGTCAAAGTCCACCCCTTCCGCCCGGCCCCCTGCTTCACGCCAACCGCCCGATTCTTGACCCCCCCGGAGGCGATTGATACGACCGGCGACCAGTCTCTCCGCTCTGTTGACCGAGGCCCCTGTGATGACGAAGCAGTCGCTCCTGTTGGCGTTCGCGGGCGTGCTGACCGCATGTGGCCCCGTGAAGTCCACGTCCAACATCCTCGACGCCGAGGTGCAGATCCAGGCCGCGCGCACCGCCGGGGCGGAGAAGGAAGCCCCCTACGAGTGGACGGCCGCCAACCTCTACCTGCAGAAGGCGCGGGAGGAGGTCGGCTATTCGGACTACCAGGCCGGCGTGGACTTCGCCGTGAAGGCCTCGCGCTTCGCCAACGAGGCGCGGGAGAAGGCCATGTCCGCGGCCAACAGCGGCGACTCCCAGGGCCGCCCCCAGAACCCGTGACGCCCGAGCGCTCCCCGATGAAGCGTCTGTCCCAGTCCGCGCTTTTCACCCTGCTGTTCACCTCCCTCGCCTGCGTCAGCGGCAACAAGATCCGCGCCGACACGGAGGTGCTCACCGCCGACGTGGAGCGCGCCCGCCGGGGCGGCGCCCTGCGTTGCGCCCCCGCGGAGCTGGCCGCCGCGGAGGCCAACCTCGACTTCGCCCGCGGAGAGCTCAGCCAGGGCAACAGCAGCCGCGCCGCCCAGCACGTGCGCACCGCCGACACCGCGGTGAAGCGCGCCCTGGAGCTGTCCAAGGACTGCGGCCCGCGCCAGGTGCTGGTGCGCGACCGCCCGGAGACGCCGCAGCAGCCGGAACAGCCGCAGCAGCCCGCCCAGCCCCAGCAGCAGGTGGTGGTGAGCATCGAGGAGACGGACATCGACGGCGACGGCGTGCTCGACAAGGACGACCCCTGCCCCGAGCAGGTGGAGGACGTGGACGGCTTCCAGGACCAGGACGGCTGCCCGGACAACGACAACGACAACGACGGCGTCCTCGACGCGGCGGACAAGTGCCCGCTCATCCCCGGCGTGGCGGAGAACAACGGCTGCCCGCCGGAGGCCCCCAAGGACCGCGACGGCGACGGCGTGCTCGACAACGCCGACAAGTGCCTGGATCAGCCCGAGGACAAGGACGGCTTCCAGGACGACGACGGCTGCCCGGACCTGGACAACGACCTGGACGGCATCGTGGACGGCACGGACAAGTGCCCCAACGAGGCGGGCCCGCTGCAGAACCTGGGCTGCCCCATCGTGGACAAGGACGGGGACGGGCTCAACGACGACAAGGACAAGTGCCCGGACGAGCCGGAGGACAAGGACGGCTTCCAGGACGACGACGGCTGCCCGGACCTGGACAACGACAGCGACGGCGTGCCCGACGCGCAGGACAGGTGCCCGGGTGAGGCCGGTCCGCAGGAGAACGGCGGCTGCCCGGATCCGGACCGCGACAGCGACGGCATCGTGGACCGCCTGGACGCGTGCCCTGACGACCCGGGCGTGAAGGAGGAGCGCGGGTGCGCCAAGCAGTACAAGATGGTCATCGTCAAGAAGGACCGCATTGAGATCAAGAAGCAGATCCTCTTCGGCACCGGCTCCGCGAAGATCATCGGCAGGCAGAGCACCTCCATCCTGGACGAGGTGGCGCAGGCGCTGAAGGACGCGCCGTGGATCCGCAAGATGCGCATCGAGGGCCACACGGACTCGCTGGGCAACGACACGGGGAACCTGAAGCTGTCCCAGAAGCGCGCGGACGCGGTGATGGCGCAGCTGCTCAAGCGCGGCATCGACCCGGGCCGCATGGAGGCCGTGGGCTTCGGTGAGACCAAGCCCGTGGCGCCGAACAACACGAAGGCGGGCCGCGCGCTCAACCGCCGCACGGAGTTCAACGTCATCCGGCAGTGACGTGACGCCCCACCCCGCTTCCGTCACGGCGGAAGGGGGACAGGCGGTCCCTTCGCGCCTCCCGGGCCTCATGCCCTGGGAGGCGCGGTCGTTTCAGGGGGTTGCTCAGCCGTCCTTGAGCAGCTCGTGCAGCACTTCGGTGGCGTAGGCGCCACGCGGCAGCTCGAACGTGAGCAGCGCGTCCTCGCCGTCCACCGTGAGGTCCGGAGCGCCCAGCCGCACGCGGTACGGCCGGCGCGTGCCCTCCGTCTCGTCGCCGCCGCGCTGGAAGTCGCTCAGCGTGACGCCCGCTTCGACGAGCAGCCGCGCCTCGGCCTCCGCCACCTCGCCCTTGGAGGCCGTCATCTTCGGGCCGAACATCGGGCCCGCCGGGCTCACCTCGAACGCGGCGACGCGGGGGCCGTCCACGTCCGGCGCCTCGCAGACGAAGAGGCCGCCCGTCTCCTCCTTGCGCAGCACGTCGCCCAGGAGCGCCGTGGCGAAGGTGCCCGCGGTGAGCCGCGCGGCCAGCGCCTGGTTGAAGAGGCGCGACTGGAAGGCGGACAGGTACAGCTTGCGCTGGAAGCGGTCCGGCCGCTTCGGCAGCCGCTGCCCCAGGAGCAGCATCCGGCCCAGGTCCGCGTTGTCACCGGCCCGTCCGAAGCGCTGCTCCCCGAAGTAGTTGGGCACCCCTTGCGCGGACAGCCGGGAGAAGGACTCCCGCGCCGCGCCCAGGTCCCGCACGCCGCGCAGCCGCAGCCGGAAGCGGTTCCCGCGCAGGTGGCCGGTGCGCAGCTTGTTGCCGTGCCGCTTCACCTCCAGCACCTGGACCCCGTCGAGCGCGAACTCCGGCACGCGGCCTTCCGCGTTCGCGGGCACGGACAGCCACTGCCGCGTCACGGCCTGCCGGTCCTTCATCCCCGCGGAGCCGATGTCGTCCTCGCGCACGCCCAGCGCGGCCGCCAGCGCGCGCACCACCTCGCGCGTGTCCCGGCCGCGCTTCTCCACCCAGAGGTACAGGTGCGTGCCCTCGCCGGACGGCAGGTACGCGGGCAGCTCCTCCACCTCGAAGTCCTCGGGCGTGAGCTTGAACGCGCCACCACACCCGGGCACGCCCGCGGTCAGCCTCGGGAAGCCGGTGTCCGTCACGGCGCCTCGAGCGTGGCCAGGAGTTCCTTCACCCGGCGGGCCAGGTCCTCATCCGCGCGCGACTCCAGCAGCTCCCCCGCCTGGAACAGCAGGAAGAACATCACGTCGCTCAGCGCCTGGCGGAACGAGGCCAGCGGCTCACTGCCCAGGTGGGCGCGGTGCTTGTCGAAGGCCTCCATCAACCGGCCTTCCGGAAGGCTGCCATCCGCCGCGAACGCCAGCCCCTCCAGCACCGGCGACGACGACAGCGCCTGGTTGGCCAGCGCCGCGTTGGCCGCCGCGATGAACTCGCGGTCCATGCCGGAGCGGGCCACCTCGTCGCGGATCTCCCGGAAGATGAAGTTGAAGACGCGCGCCACCGGGCGGGCATCCACCGGAGGCGCCGTGCGCGCCGGGGGACGCACGCGCGGCGTGGCCGCCTTCTCCGGCGCCACGGCGGCGGCCGGAGCCCCCACCGGCTTGTCCGTCAGCCCGGCGAAGCCGCCCTCCAGGAGCCGGAAGACGACCTTGGTGACGTCGAACTCGGACAGCCGCGCCGCGTGCCCCAGCTCCAGCACCGTGCGCCGCCCGTCCAGCATCGCCAGCACGCGGTCCTCGTCCTCCTCCAGCTTGCCGTCGGACGGACGCTTGCGCGCCACGTACATCCGGCCGTGGGGGATGCGCTTCCGGAAGTGCGCCATCTCGTCGATCTTCCGGATGCTGTCCATCAGCAGGCTCTGCGTGGACAGCTGGAGGGAGTGGCCCGTCTTCTCGTCCAGCGGCTGGTCGATGAGGAAGAACGCCCCCTCGCGGCACAGCACGATGGCGTGGAAGATCTCACTCACCTGGTGGGTGACGCACTTGAACAGGTCGTGCGCCTGCAGCACGCCCTTCTCCACCAGCGCCCGGCCCAGCTTCGAGTGCGACTGCTCGCGCAGCACCGCCTCCACCTGCGCGCGGTCCGCGTAGCCCAGCCGCACCAGCACCTCGCCCAGCCGGTCCGCGGGCGCCTCGGAGGTGGCGCCGCGCACCTCGCCCTCGCGCAGCGTGAGGGAGCGCTCGCCGCCCGGCGTGTGCACGCGGATGACGCCGCTCCAGCGAGACTGGCTGAGGAACGCGATGAGGTCGGACAGCGGGAAGCCGCCCGCGTCCCCCGCCAGCACCACGCGCGGCGTGGGGATGGAGCCCCCTTCCGGCGGCGTGCGGGAGAACACGAGCAGGTCGGCGCGGTGGGCATCAGCGCGTACGTGCCCGAGCGTCCCGCGAGCGCGGGGATGCCGGACCGGTCCTCGGGGACCAGCTGCGCGGCGCCATCGATGCGGAAGCGTTGGCTCATCGAAGGGTCAGTCAGCGGCCCACGCGTTGTTGTTCGCGCGCCACTCCACCTCGTCCTCCATGCTGTGCTCGAGCTGCCCTTCCTGGAAGCCCAGCTCGTAGGCGCGTCCATTGAAGAACACGGACGGGGTGCTGTTGATGGAGGCCATGCGCCCCTGCGCCTGGAAGCCTTCAATCTCGTCCTTGTACTGGTCCGTCTTCAGGACGGCGGCCAGCTTGTCCCCGTCCAGGCCCACCGACTTCGCCAGCGCGGGCAGCGCCTCCGGCTTGAGGTTCTCCTGCTGGCCGAAGAGGGCGTCGTGCATCTGCCAGAACTTGCCCTGGTCGCGCGCCCACAGCACCGCCTGCGCGGCGGGGATGGCGTTGGCGTGCATGGAGAGCGGGAACGGCAGGTAGCAGAAGCGCACCTCGCTGGGGTGCTTCTTCGCGAAGCC
The DNA here is from genome assembly GCF_046520365.1 of Corallococcus sp. 4LFB. Classification (NCBI taxonomy): domain Bacteria; kingdom Pseudomonadati; phylum Myxococcota; class Myxococcia; order Myxococcales; family Myxococcaceae; genus Corallococcus; species Corallococcus sp. 4LFB. Next base: position 423 of record NZ_JBKGHJ010000478.1, on the reverse strand, counting down.
CTCCAGGATGGGCCGCGCCTTGCCGCAGAAGGGGCACTCGAAGTCGGAGAACTCCGCCACCGTCACGGGCGCGTTCGCGTCGCCCTGGCACATGCGCGGATCCACCTTGAGCTGCACGCGCGGCTCGCGGAAGGACGCGTAGTACTTCGACAGCGTGACGATGACCTCGCTCGCGGGGCCGCCCTCCGCCACCAGCCGGGCGGACAGCCGCGCCATCCGCTTCGCGTGCTTGCAGGACGTGTGCTGCTTGAGGCACGCGCCCAGCGAGTGGGGGCAGCCGCAGTAGCAGAACTCGTCGCTGAACACCGTGGCCAGCTCGCGCTTCGCCGCCGGGGGCAGCGCGGAGAAGTCCATGCCGGGGATGCCCGTCAGCGCCTGGGCCGGATCCGACGGCGCGGCCTCCGCGGCGGGGGGCGCGCCGGA
>NZ_JBKGHJ010000477.1:0-6292 GCF_046520365.1 Corallococcus sp. 4LFB | reverse complement strand
CGGCCAGCAGCGCCAGCGCCGCCAGGTTGAACACCATCACCAGCAGGTCGGGCTCCAGCGTGGCTTCGTACAGCAGCACCGGCACCGTCACCGCCAGCAGCCCCGCCGCCAGCAGCCCCGCCGCGCGCGACACCATCCGGGCGCCCAGCACGTACACGGCCCACAGCCCCACCGCGCCCGCGAGGCTCTGCAGGACGCGCAGGGGCCCGGGCGCGAGCACCACGTTGAGCAGCAGGTAGAGCGGGCTGAAGTCCGCGCCCTGCTCCGGGGACAGCGTCCCCTGGGTCAGCATGCGGGCGCTGTCCGGATACTTCCCGAACATCCACGCCGGCAGCAGGGTCAGCCCCAGGACGACGTGAAGCAGGCACAGGAGCCCGAGCATCCCCGGAACGAACCAGGGGCGGGACGCGAGGGACGGCGCGGACGGAGCATTCACGAGCGGCCCCATCCTACAGGCCCGCGGGCCCCTGTCCCCCTGACAGACAAAGGCCGGCCCCGCGTCGAAGCGGGACCGGCCTTCCTTCACGACCTGGCGTTGAGACTCAGGTGCGGCTCAGGCGCTCACTCGACCGGACGCACCTGGACCTGCATCACGGTGTCGTTCTTGTTCGTCGACAGCACCTCGATGATGGTGCCCGTCTTCGGGACCTTCACGCCGCCGTACGGCTGCGTGGCGTACCAGAACTCGTTCGTGTCGTTGAACACCGGCACCGCGGGCTGCGAGGGGTACTCGTTGCGCGGGAAGCCGTTGGGCTTGATGGACAGCGGGAAGCTGGGCTCCAGGCCGAACGTCGCGTCGTGCGTCTGCACGCGGCCGGACCAGTAGCGGCCGTCGCTGCGCTGCAGGGGCTGCGGGCGCGAGTCGATGGGCAGGATGCGGCCCGCACCGGGGTGCTGGGACACGTTGTTGTTCGACTGGGAGGTGTCCCAGTACGTGACGAGCAGGCCGGGGTTGTACGCGTAGCGCTCCGCCCAGTCGTAGTAGCCGTCCGCGCTGAAGCCGTAGTTGTACGGGCCCGTGGCCAGCGTCTCGTCGTAGCCGCGGAACTGGCGCCACTCGGCCAGGTAGTAGTGGTCGTAGAGGGTGTTGGTGCCGTCCGTCACGAAGAACGTCGACTTGTCCCACCACTTGTGGCCCCACTCGCCGTCGTCACCGAAGACGTAGGAGTTCTTCGCGAACAGCTGCACGAAGTCCACCAGGAAGCCCTTGCCGAACTCCGCCGCGTCCGTCTTGTAGCGGATCTTCAGCGTGACCTTCTTGCCCGCGTAGGCGGACAGGTCGAACGACAGCGGCATCCAGCCGTTGGAGGTGCCGGTGATGCCGTTGCCCAGGTTGTTGCCCCACGGGTTCGTGTCGCGGCTGACCGGGCTGGGCAGGTTGACGAACGGGCCACCGTCCACGGAGAGCGCGACGTAGGCGTAGTCCCAGTCCTCCTCGATGTCGAACCACGTCTGGAAGGAGAAGGTGATGGGCGTCTTGTTCGGCAGCTTGACCGTCTTCTCCAGCACGCGGTCCAGGTTGTTGCCCTGGCCGCCCTGCCACATGCCCTGACCCTCGAACGGCGCGGTCGTGGGCTGCACGACGGGCTTGCCGGGCAGCTTCACCAGCAGCGCCTGCTTCGCGTTCCGCGACGTGAACTCCGCGGGGCCCAGCCGGTGGTACGAGTACAGGCCCGCCGACGTGGTGGCGTAGTCCAGCCAGCCCAGCTGCAGCTTGTCCCAGGCGAAGAAGTCACCCGGACGGCTGCCGATGTCCGTGGTGCCGTCGTTCAGGTACGAGCCGGACGACATGATGGTCCAGAAGCCCGTCCCGTTGTCCGCCGCGTTCGTCGTGTCGTAGTGGTCCGGCAGGCCCAGGTCGTGGCCGAACTCGTGCGCGAACACGCCCAGTCCGCCGTTCTCCGGCTGGATGGTGTAGTCGCCCACCCACTTGTCCACGTTCGTCCCGAAGCGCGTGCCGCCGTTCTGGTTGAACGCGGGGCCGATGCCGTCCGCGCTCCCGCCCGTGCTGTACGCGAACCAGCGGTGGCTCCACACGGCGTTGGGGCCCTGCGCGCCGCCGCCGACTTCCTCGCCCATGCCGGCGTGGACGATCTGGAAGTGGTCGATGTAGCCGTCCGGCTCGTCGAAGTTGCCGTCACCGTCGTAGTCGTACCGGTCCCACGTGTCGAACGTGTCCAGGTACGCCTTGATCTCCGCGGGCGTCTTGCCGGCGGCGGCCTGGGCGTTGGTCCACGCCTTGATGGCGTCGCTGATCAGCGGCCACACGGAGTTGGAGCAGCTGGAGCTGCCGCACAGGTTGTTGCCGTAGCGGGCGGCGTTGTACGGCACCTTCACCCACTCGGACACCGTGCCGGACACGGTGTAGCGGCCGGACGACGCGGCCTTGTAGTAGTTCGCCACCGAGTTCGCGCCCGGCGTCGTGTCGAAGTAGAGCTTCTCGAAGTGCGCGCGGTCGTAGTCCGGCTGCCAGATGGTGGTGTTGTCCACCGCCCGGTCCGGGGCCGGAATCTCGTTGTGCAGCGGGCCCGGGAGGTCGCCGCCCGGGTTGGTGGCGGGGTTGCCGTACACCGGGTGGACCTGCGTGCCGTACTCCACCAGGATGACGAAGATGCGGTCCGTGCGCTCCAGCTCCAGCTCCACGAACTTGCCGTTCGCCAGCTTCTGCACCTTGCCGGGCTGACCGCGACCCTCCAGCCGCTCCTTCAGCGCCTGCGCCTTCAGCGCCTTCTGCTGCTCACCCAGACGGTGGGGCAGGTCATCCGTGACGTCCTGAACGACGGACTTGCGCAGCGACGCGGACGGCGCGGCGACGTCAGGTTGCGGCTTCTCATACCAGGCACGCTCCGCGTACGCGGACGGCGCCGCGAGCGCGAGCAGGCCCAGGGCCAGCCAAGACGGGTTCTTCCGCATTGCCACTCCTTCAGGGTCAGGTCAGACATCCCGGCAGGGTCCGGGGCGCCCACTTTCTAATGGAAGCCATGTCCTGAAGGGAAGACGGGGAGGTTAAATTTTTCCTGCAAGGACGGAGAAAGTCATCCGTTCGCTGGAGGTCTAAAATTCGAGATTGGGTAGGGGAGGGCCAGGGGCGAAGGACTACGGTGCCGGTCCGATATGGCGCGTTCACGTCCCGTGGATCCCCCGCTGCGGCGGGATGTCCGGCTCTTGGGCCGGCTGTTGGGCGAGGTGTTGGTGGAGCAGGAGGGACAGGCCCTGTTCGACAAGGAGGAGGAGGTCCGCCACCTGGCCATCCAGCGCCGGCGCGGGCCGGTGGCCGGACGGCGCGCCGCGGCGGCGGAGCTGGCGGCGGTGTTGCACCGGCTGCCGTCGGAGCAGGTGGAGCCGGTGCTGCGCGCCTTCTCCGTCTACTTCCAGCTGGTGAACCTGGCGGAGCAGCACCACCGCATCCGCCGCGCCCGGGCCCACGCGAGCCCCACCGCCGCCCGGCCCCAGAAAGGGTCGCTGGAGGCGACGCTGCTGACGCTGAAGGCCGCGGGCGTGAGCGCCGACAAGGTGCGTGAGACGCTGGGGACGCTGAAGGTGACGCTGACGTTCACCGCGCACCCGACCCAGGCGGTCCGCCGGACGCTGCTGGAGAAGCTCTACCGGCTGGCGCGGCTGTTGGAGGAGCGCGACCGGTGCGCGCTCACCCCGCGCGAGTCGGCCGCGAACCTCGCGGCGATGCGCGAGGAGATCACCGCGCTCTGGCAGACGGACGAGCTGCGCCGCGAGCGCCCCACCGTGGGCGACGAGGTGAAGAACGTCCACTGGTACGTGGAGGAGATGCTGTCGGAGCCGGTGGCGCGGCTGCCGGAGGCGCTGGACTGGGCCTTCGAGCGCGCCTACGGCGAGCCCCTGGGCGTGCTGGACACGCCCGTGCGCGTGCACTCGTGGGTGGGCGGCGACATGGACGGCAACCCGCTGGTGACGCCGGAGGTGTTCGCGGACACGCTGCGCGCGCACCGCGCCCGGGGGCTGCGGCTGCTCCTGCGCGACGTGGAGCAACTGGGCGGCATGCTGTCGCAGTCGGAGCGGCACGCGCGCCCCACCCAGGAGCTGGAGCGCTCGCTGGAGGAGGACGCGAAGGCGCTGCCGGACGTGGCGAAGCAGCAGGGCCCGCGCACGCTGGGCGAGCCGTGGCGCCGCAAGCTGCGCTTCATGGAGGAGCGCCTGTCGCTGGCGCTGGCGCACGTGCTGGCGCGGCGGCGGGGGCAGGACTCCACGCTGCCGCCCGGGGCCTACCGCTCCCCGGAGGCGCTGGGGGAGGACCTGGCGGTGCTGGACGACATCGACCGCATCTCGCGCGGCGAGGAGGCCAGCCTGGACACGGAGAAGGTGAAGCCCGCGCGCATGGTCGCGAGCCTCATCCGCCTGCTCATCCGCAAGGGGCTCATCCAGGAGGCGGAGTTCCTGGAGGAGCTGGCCCAGAAGTGACCGGCGTCGCGCCGTCCCCCGGGGCCCTGCTCGACGCCCCGGCCCCGCTGCTGGACGTGCGGGGGCTCGTCACCCAGCTGGCGCTCCCGCGCGGCACCGTGCGCGCGGTGGACGGCGTGTCCCTCACCGTCCCTCCCGGCGGCACGCTGGGGGTGGTGGGGGAGAGCGGCTGCGGCAAGAGCCTCACGGCGCTGTCGGTGATGCGGCTCGTCCCCCAGCCACCCGGCCGCGTGGTGGGCGGCGAGGTGCGCTTCCGGGGGGAGGACCTGCTGGCCCTGCCGGAGAAGCAGATGCGCCGCGTGCGCGGCCGGCACGTGGCCATGGTCTTCCAGGAGCCCATGACGTCGCTCAACCCGGTGTTCACCGTGGGCGAGCAGATTGGCGAAGGCGTCCGGCTGCACCTGGGCGCGACGCGGGCGCAGGCGCGTGAGCGCGCGGTGGAGATGCTCCGGCAGGTGGGCATCCCGGCGCCCGGCGAGCGCGTGGACGCGTACCCGCACCAGCTCTCCGGGGGCATGCGCCAGCGCGTGATGATCGCCATGGCGCTCGCGTGCGACCCGGCGCTGCTCATCGCGGACGAGCCCACCACCGCGCTGGACGTCACCATCCAGGCGCAGATCCTCGAGCTGCTCAAGCGCCTCCAGGCCGAGCGCCGCATGGCGGTGATGCTCATCACCCACGACCTGGGCGTGGTGGCCGGAAGCTGTGACGCGGTGGTGGTGATGTACGCGGGCCGCGTCGTGGAGCAGGCCCCGGTGCGCGAGCTGTTCGCCCGGCCCGCGCACCCGTACACCGCGGGCCTGCTGCGCTCCATCCCGTCGCTGCACGACGCGGGCGCGGTGGTGGAGGGCGGACGCCAGCGCTTGAAGGCATCCCCGGCATGGTGCCTTCGCTGGGCGCGCTGCCGTCCGGGTGCGCGTTCCGCGACCGCTGCGAGCCGCACCACCGAGCTGTGCGCCCGCGTCACGCCCGTGCTGGAGCCCAAGCGCGGAGGCCAGTCCGCCGCCTGCCACCACCCCGTGCCCGCGCCATGAGCGAACCCCTGGTCCAGGTGCGCGACCTGAAGGTGCACTTCCCGGTGAAGGGCGGCCTGCTGGGGCGCACGCGCGGCACGGTGCGCGCGGTGGACGGCGTGTCCTTCGACGTCGCCCGGGGCGAGACGCTGGGCCTGGTGGGGGAGAGCGGCTGCGGCAAGAGCACCCTGGGGCGCGCGGTGCTGCGCCTCATCGACCCGACCGCCGGCTCCATCCGCGTGGCCGGGCGCGAGCTGACCGGCCTGTCGCAGCGCGAGCTGCGCCCCCTGCGCCGGCAGATGCAGCTCGTCTTCCAGGACCCGTACGCGTCGCTCAACCCGCGCATGACGGTGGGGGACATCCTCGCGGAGCCCTTCGCCATCCATGGCCTCGCGAAGGGCCGGGCGCGCGAGGACGAGGTGCTGGCGCTGCTCGACGCCATGGGGCTGCCCCGCGAGGCGCGGCACCGCTACCCGCACGAGTTCTCCGGCGGCCAGCGTCAGCGCATCGGCATTGCACGTGCCATCGCGTTGCGTCCGGACCTGGTGGTGGCGGACGAGCCCATCAGCGCGCTGGACGTCTCCATCCAGGCGCAGATCGTCAACCTGCTGGTGGACCTGCAGCGCGAGCGCGGGCTCACCTACGTCTTCATCGCGCACGACCTCAAGATCGTGGAGTACGTGTCCACGCGCGTGGCGGTGATGTACCTGGGCCGCATCGTGGAGGTCGCGCCGTCGCGGGCGCTGTACGCCGGGCCTCGCCACCCGTACACGCAGGCCCTGCTGTCCGCGGTGCCGGTGCCGGATCCGGAGCGCCCCCGCGCGCGGCTGCTCCTGCCGGGAGAG
>NZ_JBKGHJ010000476.1:0-6298 GCF_046520365.1 Corallococcus sp. 4LFB | reverse complement strand
GGCGGGGGCGGGAGGGGGGCACGGGCGGAGGAACTCCTGGCGCGGGGCGGGTGACGGTGGAGCGCACCCAACCTAACCGATGAGGCCACGAGGGACGTCCGGAATGAAAACAACCCGTCCGCGTCAGACACACCCGAAGGAAAGAGGGATGCCCCCTGCCTGCCTTGACACTCCCGGGGGGCGACAGTAAGCCAGACGGGACCCACTGATGCTTTCGCGCGCCCACACCCTTGCCCGCCTCACCGCGATGCTGCTCGCCGCGCTCTGGGGTGCCCAGCCGCTGGGTCTGGCGCTGCACGTGGAGCAGCACGCGCACCGGTTCTGTCCGCAGCACCAGACGTTCGAAGAGGACGCGCGGCGCGCGAACCCGGCGCTGTCCCGCTTCACCGAGCGCGCCCCCATCCTCGCGTCCGTCCCGCCCGCGGTGGCGGATGCGACGGGCCTCAACCACGAGACGTGCCCGCTGCTCACGGCCGCCCCGCAGGTGGAGGCCCTCCAGGGCGCGGACGTCGCCTCCGCTTCAGCGTGCGTGGTGCGCCAGCACCCGGCCACCGCGCCCCCCCGCTCCTTCGCGCCGCTCGCCATCCTCGACATCGCGCCCAAGGCCTCGCCTCCGACGCACGCGTAGCGCCCGCGTGTCGTGTCCGTGAAGCAGGTCATCAGGTCGACGGTCGTCGTGGGGCGCGCATGCGCATGCTCCTCGATTGGCCGGTCATGAGGAGCACCCCCCGTGTCATCCCTTCCGCGCAGGAATCCCCGCGCCCTCGCCGTCGTGCTCGCCGCGCAGCTGTCCGCGACCGCCGCCTGGGCCCAGCAGTCATCTCCCCCCTCCACCGCGTCTCCCCCTCCCGCTGAAGCCCCTGCCCAGGCCGCGCCCGCCGAGGACGCGCCGGCGCTGAGCCCGGAGGAGATGGAGGAGATAGAGAAGGCGCTGGGCACGGACACGAGCACGCGCGCGCGTCCGTCCGGCGACACGTCCCCGGCCTCGCCCACCGCGACGAACGACTCCGGCGTGACGCCGCTCAAGCTGCCCAACGCCATCTCCGGCGGGACCAACTTCCTCAACCTGAGCTTCATCCTGGACATGGCGCTGGCGGCCTTCTCCAGCAAGGAGCCCCTGCAGGGCGGCGCGCACGACCCCACGCAGAACGGCTTCAACCTGCAGCAATTGGAGCTGTCCATCGGCTCCGTGGTCGACCCGTACTTCCGCTTCGACAGCAACCTCGTCTTCAGCCAGTTCGGCGTGGAGATTGAAGAGGCGTACGTCACCACGCTGGACCTGCCGGCGAACCTCCAGGTGCGCGCGGGCCAGTTCCTCACCCGCTTCGGGCGGATCAACTCCACGCACCCGCACGCGTGGGACTTCGTGGATCAGCCCTTCGTCATGAGCCGCTTCTTCGGCGCGGAGGGCAACCGCGGCCTGGGCGTGGAGGGCTCCTGGCTCACGCCGCTGCCCTGGTACGTGGAGGTGGTGGGCAGCGCCACGGACGCGAAGGGCGAGGCCACCGCGCGCAGCTTCTTCGGCGGCTCGGACGAGCGCGTGCTGTCGCCGCTGGACTTCCAGCTCACCGGCGCGCTGAAGCAGTTCTTCCCGCTGTCGGACGACCTGTCGCTGTTGTGGGGCCTGTCCGCCGCCACGGGCCCCAACGCCACGGGCTACCGCAACCACACCAGCATCTACGGCACGGACGTCTACCTGAAGTTCCGGCCCATCACGTCGCAGAGCGCGCAGCAGCTGGTGCTCCAGGCGGAGGTGCTCTACCGCCGCAGGCAGGCGCCGGAGGACGTGCTGTCGGACTGGGGCGGCTATGCGCAGACGGTGTGGCGCTTCTCCAACCGCTGGGCCACGGGCGTGCGCTACGAGTTCGGCACGGCCGCGAAGACGCAGGAGGGCCGCGTCGCGAATGATCCGCTGGACCCCGAGTGGATCTCCGACCGCCAGCGCATCACCGCGGAGGTGACGTTCTGGCCCACGGAGTTCTCCCGCCTGCGCCTGCAGGCCGCCACGGACCGCGTGGGCTGGCGCGAGTCGCCGGACTACTCGGCCTTCCTCGCCCTTGAAGTCGTGACCGGCGCCCACGGTGCCCATGCGTTCTGACCCCTTCTTCCGGAGCCCTTCCATGCGTTCCCTTCGCCTGTTCGCGGCCATGTGCGCCGCCGTCGTCAGCCTCACCGCCGTTCCCGCCCGCGCGGACCTGAAGGTCGTCGCCACCCTCCCGGACCTGGCCGCGCTGGCGCGGGCCGTGGGCGGGGACAAGGTGGACGTCACCGCGCTCGCGCTGGCCACGCAGGACCCGCACTTCGTGGACGCCAAGCCGAACCTGGCGCTCGCGCTCAACCGCGCGGACCTGCTCATCGCCGCGGGCCTGGACCTGGAGATCGGCTGGCTGCCCACGCTCCAACTGGGCGCGCGCAACAGCCGCATCCAGACGGGCAACCCGGGCTACCTGGACGCGTCGCGGTCCGTGAACCTCCAGGAGGTGCCCGCGGGGCAGGTGGACCGCAGCCAGGGTGACGTGCACCCCGGCGGCAACCCGCACTACCTCTATGATCCGCGGCAGGCGCTGAAGGTCGCGGCGGCCATCGAGGCGCGCATGTCGCAGCTGGATGCGAAGAACGCCGCCGCCTACAAGGCGAACCTCGCGAAGTTCACGCAGGAGGTGCAGGCGGCGCAGGCGGGCTGGGAGAAGCGGCTGGCGGGCCTCAAGGGCGTGCCCGTCATCGCGTACCACCGCACGACGGCGTACCTGCAGGACTGGCTGGGCTTCACCACCCTCGCGTTCCTGGAGCCCAAGCCGGGCATCCCGCCGAACCCGTCCCACGTCGCGAAGGTGCTGGCGAAGGGCAAGGCGAACAACGTGAGGCTGGTGGTCCGGGAGGATTACTACCCGGACAACATCGCGAGGCTCGTGGCGTCGAAGATCCCCGCCGTGCTCGTCACGCTGCCCGGCGGCACCGACTTCCGCTCGGGCCAGACGTACGTGCAGCGCATGGAGCTGATGGTGACCCGGCTGGAGCAGGGCCTCGCCGGGAAGGGGATGACGCCATGAGGCGCTTCTCTTCCCGCTTCTCTTCCAGAGCATGGCTGCTCCCCTTCGCGCTCGTGTCCGGGTGCGCGTTCGACGCGGGCGAGGGCTTCGCGGTGCTGGAGCCCTCCGTCGAGGCCGCGTACACGCCGCTGTCCGGCCGGAACGCGGGCGACGGCTACCAGGCGCTCGCCTCCGACTTCCAGCTGCGCCTGGACACCGGCACGGTGAGCCTGGGCAGCATCGACCTGCTGGCCAGCTCCGGCGGGGGCGGCGGCACGACGTTCGACCCCTCCTCCCCGCCGCCGGGCTACACGCTGTGCCACAACGGGCACTGCCACAGCGACTCCGGGGCGCTCGTGGACTACGAGGACATCCAGGCGGAGCTGGGTGGCGGTGGCAGCACCACCGTGACGGTGGCCAACCTCCCGGTGGACGCGGAGCTGGACCTGCTGTCGCCCGCGGCGCGCGGCCTCACCTGTGAGCCCGCGTGCGAGCTGGGGAGGACGACGCTGTCGCGCGGGCGCTGGTCCGTCACCGGCCTGCGCATGACGGGCAGCGTGCGCGATGGCCGCGTCCGGCGCGCTTCGCCGGGGCCCTGCCCTTCCGCCTCACCGCGACGGTGGCGGGCGCGGAGGCCACGCCGGTGGCGGTGCTCACCGGCGACCTGGACGTGCCCTCCGACCGTGAGAACGCCCCGCGCGTGGCGCTGGGCCTGAGGCTGGAGCTGACGCCGGCCCTCTTCGACGCGGTGGACTGGGCCGCCGCGACGCCAGGCGCCGACGGCGTGGTGGACCTGGACGCGCCCGTGAACGCGGCGGTGCGCGCCGCGCTCCTGGAGAAGGTGGCCGCCCTGAGCCCCACCGCGGAGGTGAACCGTGGCTCACGGTGATTCCGAGACAGAGCTGGACCGGGGACACCGCGCCGCGGCGCCAGCGGAGCCAGGCGAGCCGCTCTTGAAGTGCGAGCAGCTCGTCATCGGCTACGGGGGCAAGGACATCCTGCCGCCCATGGACCTGGTGGTGCGCCGCCGCCAGTTCGTGGCGGTGGTGGGCCGCAACGGGTCCGGCAAGAGCACCTGGTTCAAGACGCTGCTGGGGCTCATCCCTCCGGTGTCCGGCCGCATCACCCTGGGCGCGCCGCACATCCGCAGCGCGTACGTGCCGCAGATGTCCGCCATCGACTCGCTGCTGCCCGTGCACGCGCGGGAGCTGACCAGCTGGGGGCGGCTGTCCGGGTGGAACTTCCTGCGGCCCTTCCCCAGCAAGGCGGACCGGCAGAAGGTGGAGGCGGCGCTCGACACGGCGGGCGCGCGCGGCATCGCGAAGCGGCCCTTCCGCGACCTGTCCGGCGGCGAGAAGCAGCGCGCGCTGCTGGCGCGGGTCATCGCCACGGAGGCGGACGTGGTGCTGCTGGATGAACCCACCGCCGCGATGGACGCCGTGGCGGAGAAGCAGACGATGCTGCGGTTGTGCGCGCTCGCGCACGACCGGGGCCTGGGCGTGGTGGTGGTGAGCCACGACCTGTCCGTCGCCGCCGAGCATGCCGACGTCATCCTCTTCGTGGACCGCGAGCACCGCTGCTTCGTCATGGGCGATGCGCGCACCGTGTTCTGCCACCCCGCCTTCCGCCGCCAGTACGGCGACGACTACTGCCACAGCGCGCCCCAGGGACCCCACCGTGGAAACAACCCTGCTTGAGCCCTCGAAGTGGGAACAGTTCCAGGCGGGCTGGGAGCTGTTCCGCGACCCCATCCTCTGCGCGCTCATCGCCGGGTGCGTGCTGGGCTTCCTCAGCGTCTACGTCGTGCTGCGGCGCATGGTGTTCGTCAGCGCGGCGGTGACGAACACCGCGGGCCTGGGCGTGGCGCTGGCCTTCTTCGCGGAGATCCACCTGGGCGTGCACGTGGATCCGCTGATTGGCGCGGTGGTGCTGTCGGTGGCGGCCACGCTGCTGCTGATGGTGGAGCCCGCGCGGCTGCGGCTGTCCCGGGAGAGCCTGCTGGGGTGCGCGTTCGCCTTCGCGGGCGGCGCGGCCATCCTGGTGGGCGACCGCATCGCGCAGGAGGCGCACGACATCCAGGGCATCCTCTTCGGCACCGCGGTGCTGGTGACGCCGGATCAGCTCCAGGCGGTGGCGGTGGCGGGCGCGGTGCTGATGGTGCTGCACCTGTGGTGGTTCCGGGGCATCGCCTTCGTGAGCTTCGACCGCATCGGCGCCACCGTGCAGGGGCTGCCGGTGAAGCTGCTGGACACGGTGTTGATGGTGTCCATCGGCATCATGGTGGGCGTGTGCGCGCGGGCGCTGGGCGCCCTGCCCGTCTTCGCGTTCTCCACGCTGTCGGCCATCGCCGCGCTGGTGCTGGACCTGCGGCTGCCGTGGACCTTCTTCACGGCGACCGTGCTGGGCGGCATCGCGGGCGCGGGCGGCTACCTGTTCGCGTACTTCTACGACTTCCCGGTGGGCGGCTCGCAGACCGTCCTGTCCGGGGTGCTGGTGCTGCTGATGATGCTCGTGCGCCTGGTGCAGGTGCCCTTCAGGCGCGGGGCGTGAGCGGCGGCTCCGCCGTCGTCCCTTTGCTTCAGCGGACGGCGGCGGACACCTTCTTGAACTCGGGCGTGCCCGCGCGGCCCAGCATGTCGAACAGGGCCGACTCCACGGTGAGGATGCGGGCGCCCGCGTCGCGGCACAGCTCCAGCCCCACGCGGCGGTCCTCCTCCGCGCGGACAGCACGGCGTCCGCGAGCAGGCACGGCTCCCGGCCGCTGTCCGCCAGGTCGCGCGCCGTCTGGAAGACGCAGATGTGCGTCTCCATGCCGGTGAGCAGCACCTGCTTGCGGTCCCCCAGCACGGAGAGCACGTCCGGCGTGGCGGCGGAGAACTCAATCTTCTCCAGCGGCTTGAACTCCCCCAGGCGCAGCTTGAGGAGCGAGTGCGTGCGGCCCAGCCCTTGCGGGTACTGCTCCGTGACGATGACGGGCAGGCCCAGGGCCCGCGCGCCCTCGACGGCGGCGCCGGTGCGCGCGAGCATGCGGTCCAGGGCGTCGCGGTCCATCGCGGCGCACAGGCGCTCCTGGATGTCGACGACGAGCAGCGCGGCCTGCTCGGGCTTCAGGCGGAACGACGGCATGGGCGGCTCCTTGGAGGATGGCCCCTAGTGACGCGAACGCCGCGCCTCTCGTCAAGCGCGGCGGCGCGTGCGCTCAGCCGCCGTGAACGGTCCAGGTCGCTTCCCCGCCCCGGGGTGCGGGCGCGGTGTCCACCGGCGCGTCG
>NZ_JBKGHJ010000475.1:0-6325 GCF_046520365.1 Corallococcus sp. 4LFB | reverse complement strand
CTCCGGCGCGGGCAGCGACGGCGGCGGCGAGGCGAAGGACGTGCTGGAGGAGCCGCGCTCCGGTCCGGTGTCCGGCGCGGACGACGCGCTGCTGAGCGCCGGCATCTGGGACGTGGCGAGCCGCGCGAGCCAGGAGGAAGCGGGCTCTGGCGCGGGCTCGGAACAGGGCTCCAACGAAGACGCGGCGACCCCTGAAGGGGAGCCCCACGCGGAGGCCATCCAGCCGCGCGTGATGGGACAGGTGACGGCGATGGTGTTGCCGCTGGAGCGACTGGAGGAGGACACCACCTTCCGTCTGCGGGACGAGGGCGACGTGTCCGAGCTGGCCACGGACCTGGCGCGACTGGGCCAGCTGTTCCCGGTGGACGTGCGCCCGCGCGGGGAGGACCGCTACCAGCTCATCTGCGGCTTCCGGCGCGTGGCGGCGCTGCGCTTCCTCAAGCGCGACCAGGTCCAGGTGCGCGTGCACGAGGAGCTGTCCGACGAGGACGCGCTCCTGCTGTCCCTGGCGGAGGCCATCCACGCCTCGCCGGTGGAGCACGACGTGCTGGAGGCCAAGCGCGAGTCGCTGGAGGCCGAAGGCCGGCTGACGGCGCCGGTGCGCGACATGCTGGAGAAGGCGCTCGCCACGGAGGAGACGCTGGCGCCGGAGGGCGTGGAGGAGGAGATCGACGCCGACGAGCTGGCGGTGGACGTCGCGCAGCGCATGGGCGCCCTCAACCAGGACCTCTCGCTGCTCGCGGACGTCTTCGCCGCGCTGGACGAATCCCGCAAGGCGGAGCTGCTGATGCAGCTGCGCTACTCGGCGCAGCTGGTGGCGTACCTGGAGGGTCTGTAGCCCATGGCGGACACGCTCGAACGCGACCGCGCCCGGCTCCTGGAGGTGCTCACGCAGCGCTCCTTCGAGCGCCGGCGCGTGGTGCTCTCCTCCGGCAAGGAGTCGGACTTCTACATCGACTGCAAGCGCACGGCGCTGCTCGCCGAGGGCCACTACCTCATCGGCCGGCTGCTGCTGGAGGCCATCCGCCGCGACGCTCCGTCGGCGGTGGCCGCGGGCGGGCTGACCCTGGGCGCGGATCCGCTCGCGTCGGCGGTGAGCCTCACCAGCTTCCTGGAGGGCGGCGGCCAGAAGTCCCTGCACGCGTTCATCGTGCGCAAGGAGCCCAAGGGCCACGGCACCGGCCAGTGGATTGAAGGCCTGGCCGCGCTGGGCCCCGGCGCCCCGGTGGCCATCGTGGAGGACGTGGTGACGACGGGTGCGTCCACGCTCAAGGCCATCGAGCGCGCGAAGCTGGAGGGCCTGACGGTGCTGGGCGCCTTCGCGCTGGTGGACCGCCTGGAGGGTGGGCGCGAGGCCGTGGAGGCCACTGGCCACCGCCTCACCACGCTGTTCACGCGGAAGGACTTCATCCCGTGAGAAGGCTGCTGGGGGTCGCGGTGGTGCTGGGCGTGCTGGGCGGTTGCGCCAACCACCCCCCTGTCGTCGGGGAGCCCGCGCCCACGCTGGATGATCCGAAGCAGGAGGCCGCCTACCTCGCCGTGCTGGACCGGTACTCGGACCGCAAGGAGATCTACGACGGCTTCGACACGCGCGTCTTCGCGGGGGCCACGCTCCAGACGCCCGCCTTCCGCGACGCCCGCATCCACCGCCGCGCCATCTTCCAGACGCTGCCCGCGGCGAAGGTGGAGCAGCTCCTCGCGGAGGAGCAGGCGGAGGCGGAGAAGTTCCACGAGTTCTTCCTGGGCGTGCACGTCAACGACTACCGCTACGACGACTTCGCCCACCGCAACAGCATCTGGCGGATCGCGCTGGTGACGCCCGCGGGGGAGATCACCCCCACGGAGATCCGCCGCCTGGGCCGGGCGGACCTCAACGTGCGCGCCTACTACCCGTACACCAGCCTCTTCTGGGTGGGCTACCGGGTGCGCTTCCCCAAGACGTTCGCCAACGGCCAGCCCGTCATCCCCGAAGGCACGGAGCAGGTGATGCTCCGCGTCGCCTCGTCGCTGGGGAACGCGGAGCTGAAGGTGAGCGCGCGCTGACGCGCCGAAGCAGGGGACGGCCGCGGACCCTCAGGTCTGCTGGCCGTCCTTCAGCCACTTCGTCGTGAGCGGCATCGTGGGCCCCGCGAGCAGGCGGTCCAGGAGCGCGTCCGGGGAAGCGTTCACCGCGAAGGGCATGCCCTGCGACTCCGGGACGAAGCCCGCCTCCACCATCCGGCCCACCAGCGCGAGCAGCGGCTGGAAGAAGCCGTCCACGTCCAGCAGGCCCATGGGCTTCCTGTGCAGGCCCAGCTGCGCCCAGGTGATGATCTCGAAGAGCTCGTCCAGGGTGCCGAAGCCGCCGGGCAGGGCGAGGAAGGCGTCCGCGCGCTCGGCCATCAGCGCCTTGCGCGAGTGCATGGAGTCCACCCGGTGCAGCTCCGTCAGGCGCGGGTGGGCCAGCTCCTTCGCGTCCATGAAGTGGGGCAGCACGCCCACGGCCTTGCCGCCGTTGGCGATGACCGCGTCCGCCACCGCGCCCATCAGCCCCACGCTGGCGCCGCCGTAGACGAGCGTCAGCCCCCGCTTCGCCATCGCGGCGCCCAGCCTGGAGGCCGCCTCGCGGTACTCGGCGCGCGCGCCGGAGCGCGAGCCACAGAAGACGCAGACGCTGCGCACGGGAGTTTCAGCCATGGTCAGAAGGATCCGTACCGTTGGGGGTGGGCGGCCACCACGGCCAGCGCCGCGGCGATGAAGAGCAGGACGGGGATGGCGCGCGAGTAGAACTTCGGGCCCTGGCGCAGCGCCAGGCCGCACGGCAGGCCCAAGAGGAAGCCGCCCAGGTGCCCCGCCCAGCTCACCCCGGGCAGCAGGCTGATGACCGCCACCTGCACCAGCCAGAACATGTGCTCCCGGCGGCCCTGCTGGGTGAGGATGGGCAGCATCGCGCCGCCCCAGCCCAGAATCATCCCGGACGCGCCCACCGTCACAGTGTTGAAGTTGAAGAAGAGCGCGAACGCGGAGCCGCCCAGCGCCGTGACGAGCGACAGCGCCAGGAACCGCAAGCTGCCGATGCCGCGCTCCAGCGACGCGCCCAGCGAGTAGACGACGGACATGTTGAAGAGCAGGTGCAGCGGGCCGCCGTGCTCGAACACCATGCCCAGCAGGCGCCAGTACTCGCCCGCCTGGACCCACGGCCCATAGAGCGCCAGCGGGCCCACGACGCCGAGGTTCCTGCCGTCGATGACGAGCGGCCGGCCCATCGAACTGCTCAGGAAGAACATCACCACCGCGCCCGCGATGGTGGCGTAGCAGACGTAGGGCGTGGGCAGCACGCGCTGGGGCTGCGGCGGGCCCGGAGGCGGACCGCCCCCGTCGTGCTCGCGCGGGGCGGTGCCCTGTTCGTCTCCCAGCCCGGAGGGGCCGGGGAGGTCATCCAGCATGCGGCGCGGACGGGACATGGCGGCTCACAGCTCCCGCGAGAGGACGGTGTCGCGCGTGCCCTGGTGCTCGTCCGTGTGGGGGTAGTCCAGGGTGTAGTGCAGGCCCCGGCTCTCCTTGCGGCGGCTCGCGCAGTCCACGATGAGGTGCGCCACCTCCGCGATGTTGCGCAGCTCGATGACGTCGCGGGTGACCTTGAAGCGCCAGTAGTAGTCGCGGATCTCCTCGCGCAGGAGCTCCAGCCGCCTCCTGGCGCGCATCAGCCGCTTGTCCGTGCGGACGATGCCCACGTAGTTCCACATCAGCCGGCGGATCTCATCCCAGTTGTGGGTGACGACCACGCTCTCGTCGGAGTCCACCGCGCTGCCGGAGTCCCAGGCCGGCGGATCCTCCTTCGGCAGCGACTGCGAGGACAGCTCCTCCGCCGCCACCTGCACCGCGCGGTGGCCGAACACCAGGCCCTCCAGCAGCGAGTTGGACGCGAGCCGGTTGGCGCCGTGCAGGCCCGTGCAGGACACCTCCCCGATGGCGTACAGGCCCGGCACGTTGGTGCGCCCGTGCAGGTCCGTCACCACGCCGCCGCACTGGTAGTGGGCCGCGGGCACGACGGGGATGGGCTGCACCGCCATGTCGATGTTGAAGGCCTTGCAGGTGGCGTAGATGTTGGGGAAGCGCTCCGTGAGGTACGCGCGGCCCAGGTGCGTCATGTCCAGGTAGACGCAGTCGTTGCCCGTGCGCTTGAGCTCCGCGTCGATGGCGCGCGCCACCACGTCGCGCGGGGCCAGGTCCCGCATGGGGTGGTAGCGGTCCATGAACGTCTGGCCGCCCTTGAGCTTGAGCTTGCCGCCCTCGCCGCGCAGCGCCTCGCTGATGAGGAAGCTCTTGGCCTCCGGGTGGAAGAGGCACGTGGGGTGGAACTGGTAGAACTCCATGTTCGCCACGCGCGCGCCCGCGCGGTACGCCATGGCCACGCCGTCGCCCGTCGCGACGTCCGGGTTGGAGGTGTAGAGGTACACCTTGCCCGCGCCGCCGGTGGCCAGCACCGTCACCTTGGAGAGGAAGCGCTCGATGGAGCCGCTCTCCAGGAGCGCGTAAGCGCCCACGCACCGGCTGGAGGGGGCGTGCGGCCGGCGGTCCAGGATGAGGTCGATGGCGGCCGTGTTCTGGAAGAAGGTGATGTTGGGCTGCTGATCACACGCGGCCAGCAGCGCGCGCTGCACCTCGCGGCCGGTGATGTCGCCCGAGTGGATGACCCGGCGGGCCGAGTGGCCGCCCTCGCGGGTGAGGTCGAACTCGCCGCCCAGCCGGTCGAACTCCGCGCCCAGCGCGATCAGCTCCCTGAGGCGCGTGGGCCCTTCTCGCACCGTCACCTCCACCGCGTCCCGGTGGCACAGCCCCGCGCCCGCGACGAGGGTGTCCTCGATGTGCGCGTCGAAGGTGTCCGTGGGGGCGAGCACGCTGGCGATGCCCCCCTGGGCATAGGCGGTGTTCCCTTCGCCGCGCTCACGCTTGGTGAGCACGGCGACCGTGCCGTGCCGGGCCGCCTGCAGGGCGAACGACAGGCCTGCCACGCCGCCGCCCATGACCAGGAAATCAAACCGATGGGGCATGGCCGACAGCCTTAATGGCGGTAAGTGCTGGAAACAAGGCGATTTCTTGAGGACTTTCCGGGCGTTGTCTAAGGTTTCGGACGCCGCCATGCGTGTCCTGACCGCCCTCGTCGTCCTGCTGACCGCCGCCCTCCCGGCGTACGCCTCCGACGGCATCTACAGCTACGTCGAGAAGGACGGCACCATCGTCTACACGAACGTGCCGCCCGGGGGCGCGCGCAAGGCGCGCAAGCTGTCCGGGACCTTCACGCCCGCGCCGGCCAGGTCCGCGCCCGTGCGGGGCCGCTCGCGGACGCCCGCGGAGCTGGATCCGCACATCACCACCGCGGCGCTGCGCTACCGCATCCCGCCGGCGCTGGTGCGCGCCATCATGCACACGGAGAGCAACTTCAACCCGAACGCGCTCAGCCACAAGGGCGCCAGCGGGCTGATGCAGCTCATGCCGGGCACCGCGTCGGACATGTACGTGAAGGACATCTTCGACTCGAAGGAGAACATCGAGGGCGGCGTGCGCTACCTGCGCGTGCTGGCGAACATGTTCGACGGCGACATGGTGAAGATGGTCGCCGCGTACAACGCCGGGCCGGACGCGGTGAAGAAGTACGGAGGCCAGGTGCCGCCGTACGCCGAGACGCAGGAGTACGTGCGCAAGGTCCTCCAGCTCTACTACCACTACAAGGAGCGCGAGCGGCTTGCCCAGGCCGAGGCCAGCAGCCGTGAGCCCACACCCGAGAATGACGACGCGCACGAAGGGGCCGAAGGAGCCGGGCCCCGCTGAAGAGGAGTTCCTGCGGCAGCTCCACCGTGGAGCGGAGTTGCTGGGCGCCGGCCAGGTCACCGAAGCGAAGGACTTCCTGGAGCGTGCGCACCAGCTCCAGCCGCGCCACGAGAAGGCCCAGAACCTCCTGGGCCTGTCGTATTTCAAGCTGGGCCTCTTCGACCGCGCGGCGGACCTGTACGAGATGCTCGTGCGGGACAACCCGGTGGACCCCACGCTGCGCGTGAACCTGGGGCTCGTCTACCTGAAGACGAACGCGCTCCAGCGCGCGGCGCGCGAGTTCGAGACGGCCACCGACCTGGCCCCGGACCACAAGAAGGCCCACAACTACCTGGGCCTGACCTTCGCCCAGATGGGCGAGTACGGCCGCGCGCGCGAGCACTTCCTCCTGTCCGGCAGCGACGCCATGGCGGAGAAGATGTCGCGCGCCATCGCCGGGGAGGGCTACAGCCGCCCGCCCGCGCCGCCCACGCCCGCGCCCACGCGTCCGCGCGAGGAGGAGGGGAGCGCCGCG
>NZ_JBKGHJ010000474.1:0-6337 GCF_046520365.1 Corallococcus sp. 4LFB | reverse complement strand
GCCTTCCATCCACCGCCGCACCGTCCCCTCTTCGTACAGGTCCGTGCTGTACTCCCACAGCCCCGTCAGCCCCTCCGATCCCTCCGTGAGCTGGAGGCTCAGGTCGAGCTTCGCGAGCCCGCTCTCCATCACGATCGGGCGGAGCACGAGCCCGGGGATGTGGACCTCCGACAGCGGCGCGTTCTGGAAATTGAATGACACCCGGTAGAACGGCGTCTGTCCGGCCTCGCGCCCCGGCTGGAGCGCCGCGACGATCTGCTCCAGCGGGATGTCCTGCTGCGCGTAGGCCTCCACGCACGTCTTGCACACGCGCCCGAGCAGCTCCCGCAACGTCGGGTTGCCTGACAGGTCCGTGCGCATCACCACCGTGTTGACGAAGAAGCCGATCAGCCCCTCCACCTCGCGGCGGTTGCGGCCGGCCACGGGCGTTCCCACCGCCACGTCTTGCTGCCCGGACTCGTGCGCGAGCACGACCTCCAGCGCCGCCAGCAGCACCATGAAGGGCGTCAGCCCCTCCCTGCGCGCCAGGGCCTTCAGCGCCTCCCACGGGCCCTGCTGCATCCGGAACGGGAGCGCCCCGCCCCTTACGCCCGCCCCCGTCCGGGGATGGTCCGTCGGCAGCTCCAGCATCTCCAGCCCGGTAAGCCGCTCCCGCCAGTACGCGAGCTGCTTCTCCAGCACCGCCTGCTGCGCGCTTCCCCGCTGCCAGACCGCCCAGTCCGCGTACTGGATCCTCGGCGGCGGTAGCGCGGCCGGACGCCCGTGGCTGAAGGCGTCGTAGAGCGCCAGCACTTCGCGCACCAGCACGCCCATGGACCAGATGTCGAAGACGATGTGATGCAGCACCAGCACCAGCACGTGGTCGTTCGCGTCCAGCCAGACCCGCGTCGCGCGCAGGAGCGGACCGTGCTCCAGGTCGAACGGGCGCGACAGCTCCGCCTTCGCCAACCGCAGCGACTCCGCGTCCCGCTCCGCGCCGGGCAGGGCCCGCAGATCCACCGCGGACACGGTCAGCTCCATGGCCGGGGCGATGCGCTGCACGGGCTGCCCACGCTCCTGCGTGAACGTCGTGCGCAGCACTTCGTGGCGGTCGACCAGCGCCTGGAGGGCACGCTGGAAGGCCTCCACGTTCAGCGGCCCCGTCGCGCGCAGGACGATGGGCAGGTTGTACAGCGCGAGGCCCGGCTGGAGCTGATCGATGAACCACAACCGCTGCTGCGCGAACGACAGCGGCGGCGGCGTGGACTTCTCGCGCGGGGGGATGGCGTCGGGCGCGGGCGCCCCCGCGGCCTCCTGCTTCAACCGGCGCATCAGCTCTTCGCGCTTCTCCGGCGAGAGATTGCCGAACCGCTGGACCAACCCACTCATGGTGCCTTCTCCATCTCCGCCAGCAGGGCCTCGAGCCGCCCCGCATCCACCTGGGACGCCTTCGCCTCGAGGACCGCGTTCACCACGCCCAGCACCGTGGGCGTTTCGAACAGGCCCCGGATGGACACCTCCACCGCGAACGCCTCCCGCAGCCGCGACACCACCTGCATGCCCAGCAGCGAGTGACCGCCCAGTTCGAAGAAGTCGTCGTGGATGCCCACCCGGTCCAGGCCCAACAGCTCCTGCCACAGCTCCGCGACCTGTTGCTGGATGGCATCCTCCGGCGCCACGTACGGCGTCCCCAGCGCGGGCCGCGCATGCGCCGACGCAGGACGTACCCGCGGCGTCGCGCCCGTTGCCTCCACCGCTGACGCGGACTCCGGCGGCACGTTGCCCCGCGCCCTGCGCGCGGACAGTTCGCCCGTGGAGACCAGGATGCGGCCCCCTTCTCCCAGCGCGAGGATGCGCTGGAACGCACGCGCGCCCTCGTCCAGCGTGAGGCCCAACCGCCCGGCCTCCTCGGTCCAGCCGTCCCAGTCGACGGACAGCCACCGCGTGTCGCCCTGGCGTGCCTGCTCCGCGGCGAAGGCATCCAGGAAGTGGTTGGCGGAGGCATAGGCCGCGAAGCCCAGCCCGCCCAGCACCGTGGCCAGCGACGACTGGAGCATCACGAAGTCCAGCGGCTCGGCCTTCAGTGCGCGCGACAGCGCGAGGAGGCCGTGGACCTTGGCCTCGAACAACAGGCCGCAGCGCGACGGCGCCACCTCCGAGACGAGCACGTTCGCCGGAGCGCCCACCACGCCCGCGGCGTGGATGACGCCGTGCAGGACGCCGAAGCGCTCGCGGGCCAGGGCCACCATGCGCTGGCAGTCCTCGTCGCGGGTCACGTCCGCGGAGACGACCAGCACCTCCGCGCCCTGCCGCTCCAGGTCCTCCAGCGCACGCAGCTTGCGCGACGTGACGTCTTCGGGACCGTGCTCCGCCTGCCACGCGGCCCAGGCCTCACGGACCGGCAGTCCGGCACGGCCCACCAGCACCAGCCGGGCCCGCGCCTCCGTCGCCAGCCGCGACGCGAGCGCCAGGCCCATGCGGCCCAGGCCTCCGGTGAGGAGGTAGACGCCGCCCTCGCGCAGCAATCCGCGCGTGGACACGTCCGGCATGGACACGGGCGCGAAGTCCTCCACCCAGCGGTGACGGCCTCGCAGCGCCACCACCGCGTCGCGAGGATCCGACTCCAGCTCCGACACCAGCGAGTCCAACCACAGGCGCGCAGCGGCTCCGCCGTCCTTCGGCGGCACGGTGACGTCCACGGCACGGCAACGCCAGCCGGGTCCCAGTTCCTGGGGCAGGACGCGGCACGGCCCCAGCGCCAGGGCCTGTGACGGATCCAGGGACTCCTCGCCCGTGACGTCATGGGCCCCGGCGGTCACGACCGTCAGCGACGTGACCGCTCCGGGCCAACGCGCCTCCATGGCGCGCGCCAGGTACAGCGGCGGATAGAAGCCCCGCGATATCGCCGCCTCCACGTGCGCCGTGCTCCCAGCGGCATGGCCCGCGAGCGCCCATCCATCCAGGAAGGCCACTCGCTCCGGCCGCGCGTCGCCCAGCGCTTCCAGCAGCCAGGCGTGGTGCTCCGGCCGCGTGCCATCCAGGGCGAAGCGTCCGGGCTCCAGGGGCAGGAAGTCGCTCCCGGGCACCACCTCCACCACAGAGGCACCGCTGCGCCGCAGCCGCTCCGCCACCGCCGTCCCCGGGCCCTCCACGAAGAGCAGCCAGCCGCCCTTCGCGCGCGAGGGCTCCGGGCGCCGCGCCTGCTTCCAGGCCAGCGTGTAGAACCAGCCAGCGGACTCCGGCCGCTTGGTCACCCGGCCGCGCACGTCGTGCGGGTCCTTCGCGGGTCCGGCCTCCACCCAGTAGCGGTGGCGCTCGAAGGGATAGGTGGGCAGCGGCACGCGCCGCCGGGCTTCGGGGCCGTACAGCTTCATCCCGTCCAGCCGCACGCCCGCCAGCCACAGCCGTCCCGCGGCGCCCAGCAGGGCCTCCAGGTCCGTGCGTCCCTCCTGCGCGTGCCGCATGGACGCGACCACCACCGAAGGCGGCGCGGAGGCCCGCCGCGCCAGGGTCGCCAGCGTGTTGCCGGGCCCCACCTCCAGCAGCGCGCGTGAAGGCTCCTCGAGCAGCGTCCGCACGCCCTGCTCGAAGCGCACCGGACGGCGCAGGTGCTCCACCCAGTAGTCCGGGCTGCACGCCTGCGCGGGGGTGATCCACGTGCCGGTGACGTTGGACACCCACGGCAGCGTGGGCTCGGACCAGCGCACCGCGCGGAGGCGTTCCGCGAAGGCGCCCAGGATGGGCTCCATCATCGACGAGTGGAAGGCATGCGAGGTGTGCAGCCGCCGGCACGCGACCCCGCGCTGCTCCAGGCGCGTCGTCAGGCGCTCCACGGACTCCAGCGGCCCGGACACCACGCACAGCGACGGCGCGTTGACAGCCGCCAGCGACAGGTCCGGGCCCAGCAGCGCCTGGGCCTCGGACTCCGGAAGCGACACGGAGAGCATCGCCCCTGGGGGGAGCTGTTCGATGAGCGCGCCCCGCGCGGCGATGAGGGACAGCGCATCCTCCAGCCGCAGCACGCCCGCCAGGCAGGCCGCGACGTATTCGCCCACGCTGTGGCCCAGCATCGCCCGGGGCTTCACGCCCCAGGCCATCCACGTGCGGGCCAGCGCGTAGGAGACGGCGAAGAGGGCGGGCTGGGTGAGCGCCGTCCGGCGGAGCTGGCGATCCGCCTCCACGTCTCCGTCGCGCGCCAGCAGGAGCTGACGCAGGTCCAGCTTGAGCGTCGGCAACAGCAGGTCGCAGCACGCGTCCAGGTGCTTGCGGAACACCGGGAGCTGTTCATGGAGCCCGCGTGCCATGCCCGCGAACTGCGAGCCCTGCCCGGGGAACAGGAAGACCGTCTGCCTCTCCACGGCGGACTCGTGCTGGGTGAGCAGCCGTGACTCCTCCCGCGAGGCGAGCACCTGCCGCGCGTCCTCCGCGTCGCGGCAGACGATGGCGCGGCGGTGTTCGAAGCGGCGGCGGCCCACCATCAGCGTGTAGGCCACGTCCGCCAGCTCCAGGTCCGGATGCCGGGTCAGGTGGGACGCGAGCTGTTCGGTCGCCGCGTCCAGGGCCGCCTCGCTGCGCGCCGACAGCAGCAGCAGGTGCGACGCGCGCGCGCTGGCGGTGGTCGAATTGGAGGGCGCCTCCTCCAGGATGACGTGCGCGTTGGTACCGCCGATGCCGAAGGAGCTGACGCCCGCCCGCCTCGGCGCACCGTGCGACTCCCAGGGGCGCAGTGTGCCGTTGACGAAGAACGGCCCCGCCGCGAAGTCGATGGCCGGGTTGGGACGTTCGAAGTGCAGGCTGGGGGGAAGCTGCCGGTGGCGCAGCGCCATCACGACCTTGATCAACCCGGCGACGCCCGCGGCCGTGTCCAGGTGGCCGATGTTCGTCTTCAGCGAGCCGAGCGCGATGGTGCCCGGCGCGTTCGCCCGCGCGCGGAAGGCCTGGTTGAGGGCGGAGAGCTCGATGGGGTCCCCCAGCGGCGTCGCCGTGCCGTGGGCCTCGACGTACTGGATGTCACCGGGCTTCACACCGGCCACGCCGAGCGCCTCGGAGATGACGGCGGCCTGGCCCTCCGCGCCCGGCGCCGTGTAGCCCGCGCGGCCCGCTCCGTCGTTGTTGACCGCAGAGCCGCGGATGACGGCGTGGATGGTGTCGCCGTGCGCCAGCGCTTCCGTCAGCCGCTTGAGCACGACGACGCCCGCGCCGGAGCCGCGCACGGTGCCCTGGGCCCGCGCGTCGAAGGCGCGGCAGTGCCCGTCCGGGGACAGGATGTCGCCCTCCTGGGCCAGGTAGCCGGCGCGCTGCGGAAGCGACAGGGACACGCCGCCCGCGAGCGCCAGGCTGGACTCGCCCGACAGCAGGGACTGGCAGGCCAGGTGGACGGCCACGAGCGATGACGAGCACGCGGTCTGCACCGCGACGCAGGGCCCGCGCAGCCCCAGCTTGTGCGCGACGCGCGTGGGCAGGAAGTCCTTCTCGTTGCTGATGCCGACCTGGTAGGTGCCGACCGTCCCCAGCAGCTCCCGCTGGGGGATGAGCTGCGAGTAGAGGTACGCGGGCGCGCCCGTGCCGGCGAACAGCGCCACGGCCTTGGGCCACGACTCGGCGTCGTAGCCCGCGTGCTCCAGGGCCTCCCAGGCGCACTCCAGGAAGATCCGGTGCTGCGGATCCAGGATCTCCGCCGCGCGCGGGCTCAGGCCGAAGAAGGCGGCGTCGAACCGGTCCACGTTCTCCAGCGGATAGGCCGCGCGGACATAGCCGGGCCTGGAGGAGAGCGCCGGATCCACGCCGGCGGCCTCCAGGTCGCGGTCGTCCAGCGCGACGAAGGACTCCACGCCGTCCCGCACGTTGCGCCAGAGGGCATCCACGCCGTCCGCGCCCGGAAAACGGCCGCTCATGCCGACGATGGCGATGGCTTCCTCGGAGACTTCGGCCTGCTCACTCATCGGCATCCTCCTGGGACGGCGCTTCGACCTGCTGCCGGACCTTCCGGCGTTGACCCGCACGCGCCCGGCGCTGCGCGAACTCCTCTTCGACGGCGGCTTCGTCCGGGGCCTCCGCCGGCTCCGAGCGCTCCCGCACGCGCGCCACGAGCGCCGCGATGCTGGAGTACTGGAACAGCTCCGCGAGCGGCACCTCGACCTTCAGGAGCCCGCGCATGCGGCTGTGCAACCGCACCAGCGTCAGCGAGTTGCCGCCCAGGTCGAAGAAGCGGTCCTCCAGGCCGACGCGCTCGACGCCGAGCACCTCCTGCCAGAGGGCCGTGAGGCTCCGCTCCAGCTCCGTCGTCGGAGGCACGAAGGCCTGCGTGCGCGGCGTGGCCTCCGCCGTCAGCGCGGGCAGCTTCGCCCGGTCCACCTTC
>NZ_JBKGHJ010000473.1:0-6388 GCF_046520365.1 Corallococcus sp. 4LFB | reverse complement strand
CCCCGGCGGGCACGGCTTCCGGCGCGGCGGGCGCGGCGGCGGGCTTCGGCTCCGCGGAGGCGCTGATGGGGCCGTTGAGGTCCCTCAGCACGCCCGCGGCGATGCGCGAATCACTGCTGCCCCGGTACGTCACCGGCTTCACCTGGGCGTAGGCCCCCGGGCGCAGCTTGTTGATCTGCTCCTGCGCGGCCAGCGTCCACTCGCTGTAGATGCCCAGCTCGTAGGCCTTCTGGAGGCCCTTCTCCAAGGCCTCGCTGGACTTGTCCTCCAGGGGCAGCGCCAGGTTCTCCAGCTCCGCGCGGTACATGCCCAGCTGTTCTTCATCCAGCCCGGAGGGGTCCGGCGAGTCCATGATGTTGCGCGCGAAGTCCGCGTACGCCAGGCCAATGCGGGTCAGCGCCGCGATGCCCCACTCGCCGGAGCCCGTGGCGAGCACCGCCGCGTACTCCTTCTCCACGCGCTGCATCTCCCGCTGCTTGGCCGTCAGGTCGCGGCGGATGGTGGAGACGCGCGTGAACTTGATGTCCGAGAAGCGCTTCCACGTGGGCTCCAGCGCCAGGAAGCGCGCGTGGCCGTACGCGTTGAGCACCGCGGTGTCCTTGCGCACGCTCTCCGCCAGCCTGTTCCAGCCGCGCACCAGCTCCTCCTGCGCCTTCTCCTGGCCGCGCACGTCCTTCATCTTCTGGTACGCGAGCAGCTCGTGGTACCGCGCCAGGTACGGCTGGCCCGCGGCGGTGCGCGAGTCCCGGCCGTAGTCCTCCACGAAGCGGTTGAAGGCGCGGGCCGCGTCGCCCCACTTCTTCTCCTTCTCCCACACGAGCCCGATGGAGAACGCCACCTGGGGCACGTCCTTGCGGTCCTTGAAGCGCGTCAGGTAGCTGTTCCAGGCGTTGACGGCCTTCTGGGACTCGCCCAGGCCGTCGTACCAGACGCCCGCGTTGAAGAGGGCGTCCGCCACCCACTTGCCCGCCGCGTCCACCTGCGCCTTGCGCTCCGCGGCCCGCTGCGCGCGCTTGGACTCCGCGTCCTCCGCGGCGCCCGGCGTGTCGTCCTTCTTCGCGACGGGGGCGGCCCTGGCCTTCTTGTCCTTGGCCTTCTTCGCCTGCGCCTCGCGGGCCTTCATCGCCGCGTCGTACTCGGCCACGAAGGACTCGGACATGGCCGCGGCCTTCTTGAACTCGGCGACCTTCTCGTAGAGGCCGGACAGCGTGTAGCGGGTCTGCAATTCGAAGTTGCTGTTCGGGTACTCCTTGAGGACGCGCTCGCCGGCGGTGATGCCCTTGTCCACCTCACCGGCCTCCTGCGCGATGACCATCGCGTAGGTGAGCGCGCGGTCCGCGTTCTCCGACCTGGGGAACTCCGTCACGAAGGCGAGGAACGCCTCGGCGGCCTTCGCCGGGTTCTTCTCCTTCTTGTAGACGACCTCGTCCACGTACTTGTACTGGCTGCCCTCCACCACGCGGGCCACGCGCTGGGCGAAGTCGGAGCCGGGCTTGGACAGCTTCTTGTTGCCCAGGAACTTGCGCGAGAGCGTGTTGAGCTCCTGCCACTCCTCGCGGCTCTCCAGCACGTACATGGTCAGGTCCGCGGCGTCGCGCGAGCGGCGCTCCTCCGGGAACTTCTCGATGATCTCCCCGAAGCGGCGGGCCGCGTCCACGAAGTGCGCGCGGTCGTAGAGGATGACGGCCGCCTGGTAGCGCAGGTCGATCTCATCCTGGTTGCCCGGGTAGAGGGTGTTGTACGTGTCGCACGCGGCGACCAGCCGGTCCTCGAACTTCGTGAGCGCCTGCTCGGCCTGCTCCTTGGCGTCGCGCTTCACCAGCTTCTGCCTGGCGACGTCACCCTTGTCCTTCTTCTCGTCGACCTTCTGGCCGTCCCTCAGGTCGCTCCTGGAGAGCTGGCCGCGTTCAATCTTGACCAGCTTGTCGTAGGCGAGCACCGCGTTGTACGCGGCGGACTTGCGGTAGGCCTCGTTGGAGACCTCCTTCGCGGAGTCGCGGTCCGGGATCTTGAACGCCACGACGGCGTCGTACTCGCCCGCGGCGGCCTCCCACTCCTCCAGGGCCCAGAGGATTTCCGCGTAGAAGAAGCGGATGTTGAAGGCGGAGTCCGCGACGAACTCCGGGTTGTCGCTGGAGGCGAACGCGTCCACGTACTGCTTGTAGATGTCGCGCGCCAGCCGGTAGGTCTCCACCTGGCGCGTCTTCTGCGCCTCCTGGTGGTACTCGGTGACCATCACGCGCATGGCCTCTTCGGTGACGCTGAAGGCGTTGCGCAGCACGCCCGCGTTGCCCGCGTTGGCGGTCCACCACTCGCCACCCGGGCGGTAGAGGTCCACCATCCGCTTCATCTCCTTGCGGACCTGCTGGCGCTGGCGCAGCCCCTCGTACGCGCGCACCACCGCCTGCTGGTACTCCGGCGCGTTCACGCCCATGGGCGAGTCGTCGATGAGCGTGCGGTACACCAGGATGGCGCTGTCGAAGTGGCCCGCGTCCACCAGGCCCGCGGCCGTCTTCGCGAGCAGCCGGCCCTGGCGCTTGGCCGGAGCCTTCTGCTTGAAGTAGGCGAGCGCCTCCTTGGGCTGATCCAGCTGGACGTAGAAGACGGTGAGGTCGTTGAGGGCCTCCGTGCGCAGGTCGCCCAGCTCCTCGCCGCGCTGGCCCGCGTAGTCCACCACCTCGTGGAGCTTCTTCAGGCCCGCGTCCAGGTCGCCCGCGTTGAAGTCACACCAGGACAGCTTGTAGGTCGCGTAGGCGTAGATTTTCGGGACGCCGGCGGCGCGCGCCTTCTCGTAGTTCTCCTTCGCGGGCGCGAGCTTGTTGTTCTCGAAGTAGTGGTTGCCCAGCTGGATGTACGCGTCCGGGACGAACTGCGACTTCGGGAAGTCGCGGATCAGCTCCTCGTAGCGCGCCACCGCGTCCTCGCGGCGGTTGAGCTCGTAGAGGTTGTAGCCCAGGGAGAAGAGGACCTCGTCGCGGGCCGGGTAGTCCGGGTACTCGGCGAGGATGGCCTCGTAGATGCGCATCGTCTCGGCGCGGTAGCGCTCGGAGTCGCGGTGGTCCTGCTCCGGGGCCGTGGCCTTCTCGCCGCGCGCCACGGCGGCGTCGTAGGCCTTCTCCGCCGCGAGGAACCGCTCCATCTCCAGCTGGTAGAGGTACTTGGACTTCTCCCAGTAGAGCTCCGACAGGCGGTACTGCATCTCCGCCTTCTGGGTGGAGGTCTCCTGCAGCTTGGGGATGAGGCGCTTGAAGCCCTCGATGGCCTCGTCGCGCTTCTTGTCCGCCAGCGCTTCCCGCTTGGAGTCCGCGATGCGCGGCACGTCCGCGAACCTGGCCGTGGCGGGCTTCACCCGCGCCGGGCCCTTGCGCATGTCCTGGGGCGCCACGCCGGGCGGCAGCGCCGCCTTCTTCGCCTCCTGCTTCTTGCTCGCGGCCTCACCCTTCTTGCCCGCGGCCTTCGCGGAAGCGGACTTCTTCGTAGCCACCTTGCGCGGCGGTGCCGTCGTCTCCGCCGCCTCCCCCACCCCACCGGCCGCGAGCGCGACGCCCACCGCCAGTGCACCGAACCGAAGAACCACCTTCATGCGAGCTCCTGGAGAACCGCGCCTCGCCACCCTGGGAAAACTTCTGCCCAGCGGGGAGGGACGACGGAAAGTAGACGCGGGTACCCAGATTGAGAAGTGGCCCGGAACATGCCTTGTGCCCCGGCGTACGCGATCACGCCGAGCCACCTTCCAGGACTCAACATCACGCGAAGAGGCCCCGACCCTCGTGACGTCTGTCACGGTGGCGGGGCCTCGATGCGGCTTCGGTTGCCTGCCAGGTGGGCCTGGGCCCTACTCCTGCTACTTCTCCTGGCGTGCGGGGCAGCCCCGCTTGAGCGTGTACTGGTAGTAGCCGATCTCGTCGATCCAGAACTCGCCCTGGAAGCGCCAGTAGTTGTAGTCCGCGCCGGGCATCTTCGGGCGGTAGAGCGTCTGGCGGGTGAGCAGCGCCTTCTGGTCCACGCCCTCGGAGAAGAGGTCCTTCTCATCCAGCGCGGTCTGCACGCGGATGATCTCCGCCTGGTCGGAGAAGGTGCGGAGGTTGTCCGCGGCCTCCTGGATGCGGTTCTTCGCCAGCGTGCCGCCCACCTGGAGCAGCGTGGTGCGGATGTCCTCCAGCGACGCCACGGTCTGCGCGGCGAACGGCGTCCCGCGCCACGGGCCCTCGCTGATGGCGCGCTTCTCCTGGTCCACGCGGGAGAGGGTCCGCATGACTTCGCGGATGCGCTCGTTGTTGCGGATCCACAGGTACACCGCGCGCGGCAGGCGGCGGTTCTCGGAGGACACCAGGTTGAAGGCGTTGATGGGCGCCACGTCCTCGCCGGTGAAGGGCTCCAGCTGCTTCGCCATGGGGCCGTAGCGCTCGTCGAACGCGGCGAGCGTCGTCTTCACCTCGTCGTAGAGGCACGAGTAGTAATAGACGGTGGCCTTGAGGATCCACGACTCGGGCTGGAACGCGCCCTCGAACTGCGGCGCGTGCAGCGCCTGGAGGCTGCCCAGCGCGCCGCCGAAGTCCTCGTTCTGGAAGCGGGCGAAGCCGTTCTCGAACAGGGCCTGGTCCCAGAAGCGCGCGTAGCGGGGCACGCGCTCGTACGCCTTCACCGCGTCCGCGTACTCGCCCCGGCGGTAGTGCACGCGGCCCAGCGCCAGCAGCGCCAGCTGGCGCGTCTGCGGCAGCTCCACCTGCGGCTCCTTCGTGTTCAGCACGGCCTGGAACGCGGCGATGGCCTCCTTGTCCAGCGTGTCCCCCTCCCCGGGACGGCCCGGGAAGCGCGGGTCGGCGAGCACCGTGCCCAGCAGGTAGCGGGCCTTCGCGTAGACGCGGCTGTCGGCGGGCACGGCCTCCAGCAGCGAGCGGGCCTCCTCGAAGCGCATGCGGCGCTGGCTGGCGGTGCCCACCAGGTAGTTGATGCGCGCGAGCACCTCCTTGGGCAGCGTGACCCACAGGTCGCGCACCTCGTCGGAGTAGGCCTGGTTGAGGATGCTGGGGATGAGGTTCTGCTCGTCCAGCCGCTGCTGCATGTCCACCAGCCCCTCGATGGCCTTGAGGTACGAGGGGTGCTTGGGGCCGGCGTTGACGATGGCCGCGTAGGAGATGAAGGCCGCGACGGGCAGCTCCTTCTTGGCGAAGGTCTGCGCCAGGTAGAACTCGGCCTTGCCCTTCAGGTCCGGGTCCTCCCCTTCCGCCAGCTGCGCGAAGAGGGGGGCAGCGGTGTCCAGCTGGCCCGCGTTGAAGGCGGACAGCGCGCGGTTGTACGTGCCCACGTCCTGCTGGGCGAACGCGACGGCGGGCACGGCGAGGGGCCCGAGGACGACGAGGAGTCGGAGCAGTCGGGACATGGCTAGAAGAGCACCGAGAAGCCAGCGTAGAAGCTGACGTTGTTGAGGACGTCCGACGAAGGCTCGGCGACGAGGTCCCTCCCGAGGATGATGTCCTCGCGGTAGTTCTTCTTCGTCTCCGGGTCCACGCCGTCGAACTTCGCCACCTTGCAGCTGCCGCTCAGGTTGAGGCCGTCGAAGGGCTGGTTGGCGGCTCTCGCGGCCTCCAGCGCCTCGAAGTCCGCCAGGTTGCAGCCGTCCACCTTGTCCACGCGCGCGGTGTAGATGAGGTCGCGCACCTCCAGGCGGATGGCGTAGGACTCGCCGAACTGGAGGCGGAAGCCGCCGCCCACCTCCCCCAGGAACTTGTTGCCGGTGTCGCCGAAGCGCGCGGGCACCTGGTACGTCTGGCCCTCCACCTCGTTCGCCACCTCCGGGCGGATGAGGTGGCGCGTCTTGCCAATGCCGGCGCCACCGCTGAGCACCACGCTGAACTGCGCCAGCGAGTTGTTGAAGAAGGCGAACTTGCCGTAGAGCGGCGTCACCTCGACACCGGCGTGCGCGCCCCACTGGAGCAGGAGCGACGACGCGGCCTGGGCCTGCTCGCGCACCTTGTCGATGAGCTCCAGGTTGAAGTCGCTCTCGTCGGAGTACCAGTTGTACTGGCCGCCCACCTGGAGGGCGAAGTTCTCCTGCAGGTGGTAGACGTAGTGCAGCGCGGTGCCCACGTGGTTGGTGAACTTGCCGTTCACCTGGACGACGCCAGGGTACAGCACCAGCTCGTGCTTGCCCCCGTCCGCGAAGCGCTTCTTCTGGACGATGTGGACGTTGACGTTCGGGTTGTAGAGCGGCGCGCCATTCACCAGCCGCTGCTGCTGCGCGTCCGTCGTGCGCGGCGCCTCACCGGAGCCCAGGGAGTCCAGCACCGGCGCGTCCGCGGGCGCGGTGGCGGCGGGAGCCCCGGGCCCGGAGGACAGCGGGGCTTGCGTGGCCCCGGAGGACGGCGTGCGGCCCGTGTCGTCCTCG
>NZ_JBKGHJ010000472.1:0-6401 GCF_046520365.1 Corallococcus sp. 4LFB | reverse complement strand
CGGGCTGCGAGGCGGCGGCGGCCGGCGCGGCGGGAGGAGGAGCAGCGGGGGTGGGGGACGCACCTTGCGCGAACACCGGCCCGGACAGGCCAGCGCTCAGGAGCGCGAGGAGACGGAAGGTGGCGGATGCGACGCGCACGGTACGACCTCGGAAGGCGGCTCTGCCCGACGGCACGAGGTCATACCATCCTTTGCCGGGGGCTGCCCGGTGGGGGGCAGCCCGCCGGGCAGGGGAGCAGGCGAAGTGTCAGCCGCCCTTGCGCAGCTCGGTGAGGACCAGCTTCGCCACGGCCTTGAGCGTGTCGAAGACGCCCACGCCCGTGGGGGCCACGGCCTGGTACTCCGGGATGTTCCGGGGGTTGAGCGCCTTGCGCATCTCCTCCACGGTCACCGCGTTGGGCAGGTCGCGCTTGTTGTACTGCACGACGTACGGAATCTTGTTCAGGTCGTAGCCCTGCTCGGCCAGGTTGATGCGCAGGTTCTCCAACGACTCCATGTTGGCTTCCATGCGCTCGATCTGGCTGTCGGCGACGAACACCACGCCGTCCACGCCCTTGAGGATGAGCTTGCGGCTGGCGTCGTAGAACACCTGGCCGGGCACCGTGTAGAGGTGGAAGCGCGTCTTGAAGCCGCGGATCTCACCGAGCGACAGGGGCAGGAAGTCGAAGAAGAGCGTGCGGTCCGTCTCCGTGGAGAGGGAGATGAGCTTGCCCTTCGTGTCCGCCGCGGTCTTGTTGTAGATGTACTGAAGGTTGGTCGTCTTCCCGCAGAGGCCCGGCCCGTAATAGACAATCTTGCAGTTGATTTCGCGGGATGAGTAATTGATGAAGGACATGGCTTCCCGGGTTACTCGCTGAAGAGGTTGTCGATATCGTCGTCGGAGATCTCGGCGAACGGCGAACCGGCTCCGGGGCTGTCGGTCTTCTTCACGAGGCTTTCGAAGATCTTCGTCAGCTCGTCGCTGGCCTTCTTGATGCGCAGGCGCACCAGACCCAGGCTCGTGCGGTTGTCGAAGATGACGACCAGCACCACGCGGCTGCCCACGATGGTCATGTAGAGGCTGTCCTTCGCCCCTTCATGGAACTGGTTGGGGAATTCATTCTCCCCGATCAGCTTCGCCAGACCGCCCATGGCCGCCACGTTGCCGGCCGTCAGCGACGCGAGCGACGTGGTGTCGATGTTCTGCGTCTGGCCGGCCGAGGAGATGAGCTGGCCGTTCTTGTCGACGAGGAAGACCACCTTCGCGTTCGCGTCCTTGGTGAGCCGGTCGCAAACGGCGTTGATCTTGGTGAACTCCTCTTCGTACATCACCAGTTGCGTGCCCATGGGCGTATGCGCTCCTCAGCGTTCGCTCGCCCCGCGCACGGCGGCGCTCCGATGTTTCTGGAGTGAATCCCGGAGGTTAGACGAGGCGCTACCGACCGCCGTCATGCTTAGCAAAGCAGTTCCACTCCAGCAAGAAGCCAGCCGTGATCCGCGCCGCTTCTTGAAGGAATGACGGCTTCGCGGGTTGGGACACCTGCCCCTCTTCTCTATACTCTCCCGGGCCTTGCGCCGCCCGAGCCCCCTCACCGACATCCTCCCGCGCCTGCTCGTCCTCGCCCTGGCGCTCGCTTGTGCCGGGGGCGCCCGTGCGCAAACCCCCGAGTCCGAGCGCGGCTCGCTGCGCCTGCGCTACGGCCTGTCCTCGCGCCAGGGTGAGCAGGTGGATGTAGGGCCCGGGCTCACCTACTCCGGTCTGACGCCGAACGACGTGGCGCTGACGCTGCTGGGCTGGGCGGGGACGTCCCTGGGCGGCCAGGTGGAGCTGCAGCGCGAGGCGTTCGAGCTTCGGGAGGCGTCGTCGCGCGTGACGGGCGGCAGCCTGGTGCGCGGCTCGGTGGGGCCGCGCGGGCGCCTGTTCCTGGGGCCGGTGCGGCTGGAGCTGGGCGCTGGGTACGGCTTCGCGCAGCTGCCGCTGTTCGGCGGCTTCACCTACGCGCCGGTGTTGCAGCGGGGCGTGCGGCACGCGGCGCTGGTGTCCGCGCGGGTGCTGGTGGCGCTGCCTGCGCGGCTCCAGTTGGAGGCGCGGGGCGAGGTGCCGCTGACGCTCTCCGCGCACGCGGCGGATGGGCTGAAGGCGTCGTCGTCCGGCTACGTCGTGGGCGCGGCGCTGCTGTACCCGGTGGTGAGCCGGGACGGCTGGACGGGGCGCCTGCTCCTGGACGTGCAGCAGACGCACGACACGATGGAGCTGGAGGACAGCGGCCTGCGCTCGGAACAGCGGATGCGCCGCATCGGCCTGGGCTTCGAGGTCGCGCTGGGCGGTGAGGTCCGGACGTCGCGGCCCGTGGTGGAGGGCCCGCGCCAGGCCTTCGTCGCGCTGAGCGTCGTGGACGCGGAGACGGGCGCACCGCTTCCGGGCGCGCACGTGCGCGTGCCTTCCTTGAAGACGCCGGGCACGAACGAGGAGCTGGTGGCGGACGCACAGGGACAGCTGCGGGTCCTGCTCCCCGAGGGTTCGCAGTCCGCGCAGGCGAGCGTGGAGGGCTATGAGGACGCGATGGCGGTGGCCACCGTCAGCGGTGACACGGAGAGCGCGCCCGTGCAGCTGCGCCTGCGCAAGAAGGCGCCGGCCACGGGCTCCCTCAAGGTGAAGGTGGTGCAGGGCATGGGCGGGTCGCCGGTGCCGGACGTGCAGGTCGTTTCGGGCGCCGCCCAGCTGCGCACGGACGCGCGGCGAGGCGCTGCTGGAAGGGCTCGCGCCGGGACCGGTGGCCGTGGCGATGTCGGCGCCGGGCTTCCGCGCCACGGAAGAGGCCGCGGTCGTGGTGGCGGGGCAGACGTCGGAGCTGGTGGTGGTGCTGTCCCAGGAGCGCAAGGGCCAGCTGGCCACGCTGGTGGGCCAGGTGCGCAGCGCTCGGAGCGGCAAGCCGCTGGTGGCGACGGTGCGCATCCCGCAGGCGAAGGTGCGCACGCGCACGGACAGGAGCGGCGCCTTCACCGCGCGCGTCCGCGGCGGCACGTACCGCATCACCCTGTCCGCCGCCGGGCACGTGACTCAGACGAAGCGGATCACCGTGCGCGAAGGCGAGCAGGCCATCCTCAACGTTGATCTGTTCCCGAGGCGCCGATGAGTCGCGCGGTGCCACCGCGACGCCCGTCCGTCGTCGCCGAGGTTTCAGTGAGTCCTGTCCGCATCCTGGCGCTGTCGCTGCTCGTCCTCCTCTCCGGCTGCTCGGGGTGTGAACGCGAGGAGGCGCCGAGGCCTCCGCCCGTAGTGGAGGTGGACGCGGGGGCCGTCGTTCCCATCGGGCGCCTGGAAGGGCTGTCCGGCGACGTGCGCCTGGAGCGCGGCGGCAAGGTGGGGCCGGCGGTGGAGGGGCCGCTGCTCGCGGGCGACGCGGTGGAGACGGGCGAGCAGGGCTCCGCGACGGTGCGCTTCCCGGGCGGCCGGACGGTGGAGGTGGGCAGCGAGGGCCGGTTCGCGGTGGGCTCGGACGCGACGGGCATCGTGATGAAGGTGGAGCGCGGCATCGTGCTGTCGCGCGTGCCCGCGGGCGGGAAGGCCGACAGCGCGGGCTCCAAGGTGACGTTGAACATCCTCACCCCCTTCGGCCTCACGCGCGTGGGGCCGGAGCCGTCGGAGGTGAAGGTCGCGGTGGCGGAGGACTCGGCGCGGGTGGAGGTGAAGCTGGGCGCCATCGAGCTGGTCTCCAAGGACGGCAGGACGCTGCGCGCGGCGCAGGGCGACGCGGTGGACCTGACGCGCGAGCGCGCGGAGGTGACGCCCGCGGCCCCGCGCATCGTGGAGCTGGCGCCCATCGCGGTGACGGTGCGCGCGACCTCCGGCAACGCGGAGGTGAAGTCGAAGGACACGGGCCGCTGGCGCAAGGTGCGCCGCGACGGCGAGGTGCTGGCCTTTGGCGACGGCGTGCGGGCGAAGGGCGGCGAGGCGGTGCTGTCGCTCAAGGACAGCGGCTCGGTGCTGACGCTCGCTCCGGGCGCGGAGGCGGTGCTGGAGGGCGCGGGGCAGCAGGGCACCATCGACGAGGCGCGCGTCAACCTGCTGCGGGGCCTGCTGGCCGTGCAGCTCGCCATGGGGCGCCAGAGCCGCGTGGTGCTGCCGGAGATGACGGTGGAGTCCGGGAGCGGGCGCGGCTGGAGATCCGCCGCACCCAGGCGGGCATGCAGGTGGCGGCGCACACGGGCGACGTGACGCTGCGGCGGGGCGAGGCGCGGCAGGAGCTGCGCGCCGGTGAGCGCGCCACCGTGGCCACGGACGGCACCGCGAAGGTGGAGCCGCTGGAGGCGGCGGTGGTGGCGGTGGGCCCGGGCGCGGGCACGGAGGTCTTCCACCGGGGCCTTTCGGAGGTGGCGCTCACCTGGGAGGGCGAGGGCGACGCGGTGGTGGAGGCGGCGCGGGACGCGGCCTTCAAGCGCCCGGTGCTCTGGGGCCGGGTGCACCGCGCTTCCGTCAACGTGTCCGCGCTGGCGCGGGGCACGCTGTACTGGCGGGCGCGCAAGGAGGACGGCACGCAGGTCGCGGCGGGCAGCGTCCACTTCGCCCCGGAATCCCCCACGCGCACGCTGGCGCGGGTGCGCAACGTGGTGCCGGAGGGGCCGGAGAAGACGACCATCTTCTACCAGGACAAGCCCCCGGCGGTGACGTTCACCTACGGCGAGGAACCGCGAGCCCATACCTATCGCGTGGCCGTGTACAAGGCGGGCTCGCTGGCGACGCCCGTGGTGCAGCGCACGGTGTCGGAGCCGCGCGCGGCGCTGGAGGCGGGGGCGCTGGGCGAGGGCAGCTACGTGTGGTCCGTCACGCCGCTGTCGCAGGCGGGCGCGGCCCTCAAGGGCGGGCGCATGAACAAGCTGGAGCTCGTCTATGACAACTCGGTGGTGGGGCTGGTGGTGGACAGCCCGCGCCAGGGTGCGTCGGCGGCGGAGAAGGTGCGGGCTTCGGGCGTGGCGCCCGTGAATGCCCGCCTGTCCATCAACGGACGGGCCGTGCCCCTGGACGCCAAGCACCGCTTCGATACGTGGGTCCCCCCCATGGGAATGCCCCCCCTGCTGGTGTTTAAGATGACGCGTCCCGGTGCCCCGGACGTACTCACGGTGCGCACCCTGAAAACGCGAGGACCTTGAGGGATGGCACCGCCCAACGTTCCCATTCCGGATCCCGCCGGCGCGTCCACCGCGCCCATCCTCCAGCCCTATGGACAGTACGTCCTCGTGCGCAAGCTGGCCGAGGGCGGCATGGCGGAGATCTTCCTCGCCAAGCTGCTGGGCGCGGACGGCTTCGAGCGCAACGTGGTGCTCAAGCGGATGCTGCCGACGCTGTCGGCCATCCCCGACTTCGTGGAGATGTTCCGCGACGAGGCGCGGCTCGCGGCGAAGCTGTCGCATCCGCACATCGTGCAGATCCACGAGCTGGGCTTCACGGAGGGCTGCTACTACATCTGCATGGAGTACCTCGCGGGCGAGGACTTCTCCACGACGTTGCGGCTCGCGGGCCGCAGGCGCCAGTACGTGCCGCTGCCGGTGGTGCTGCGGGTGCTCATCGACGCGGCGCGGGGCCTGCACTTCGCGCACACCTTCACCAACGAGCAGGGCCAGCCGCTGCACGTGGTGCACCGGGACGTGTCGCCGTCCAACCTGTACGTGACGTACCAGGGCCAGGTGAAGGTGCTGGACTTCGGCATCGCCAAGGCCGAGTCGCGCCTGGTCCAGACGCGCACGGGCGTGGTGAAGGGCAAGTACATCTACATGGCGCCGGAGCAGGCGCAGGGCAAGGAGGTCGACCACCGCGCGGACGTGTTCTCGCTGGGGGTCAGCCTCTACGAGGCCGTCACGCACGTGCGGCCCTTCTCCCGCGAGAACGACCTGGCGGTGCTCAACGCGCTGCTGCAGGGCGACTTCGAGAAGCCGTGCGCGCTCCGGGCGGACCTGCCGGCGGGCCTGGAGGCCATCATCCTCAAGGCCATGGCGTTCAAGCCGGAGGACCGGTACGCGACCGCGGAGGACTTCGCGGTCGCGCTGGAGGCCTTCGCGACGGGGCTCCAGGGCGGGGCCGCGGGCGCCCCGGCGCTGGGCACGTTCCTGCGCCACCACTTCGGCGAGGAGCGCGTCACGGAGAAGACGCGCATCCCCACGCTGGCCACGCTCACGCCGCGCGTCCGACGGACCCGAGTTCGCGGCGCTTGCCCCGCCCGTGGTGGGCCCGGGCACGAACACGTACGGGCAGCAGGTGGCCCGCCCGAGCGCCACGGGCATGAAGGCGCTGACCGCGCAGAACAGGTCCGCTCCCGTGCAGGCTCCCGCGCCGGAGGTCGTGGCGGGCACGCCTCCCACGAAGCCCGCGTCCCGGCGCTGGCTCGCGGGAGTGGTAGGGGGCGTCGGGCTGGTGCTGGCGGGCG
>NZ_JBKGHJ010000471.1:0-6483 GCF_046520365.1 Corallococcus sp. 4LFB | reverse complement strand
CTGCTGCTGCTGGGCCGCGCGCTGCTCGCCACCGGCAGGCGGGAGGAAGGGCTGGCCGCGCTGCGCGAGGCCGTGGCCCGCGAGCCCGAGGGCTCCAGCGTGCGCCAGCAGTCCGAGCAGCTCCTGAGCCTGCCTGGAGGACCCTGACGTCATGCACCGGCTCGACACGTCTGCGGGAAGCCCGCTGTCCCCGTCCGAGGGGGTGCCCGACAGCGCCGCGCGGGACTCCCGCCAGCTGACGCTGGACATCGTCATCCCCGTCTTCAACGAGGAGGAGGTCATCCACCTGCTCCTGGAGCGCCTGGCGCAGGTCTTCGCGCCGGAGGTGCTGGCCGCGCAGGGCGTGGCGTCCGTGCGGTGGCTGCTGGTGGATGACGGCAGCTCGGACGCGACGGCGCGCCTGCTGGCGGAGCGCATCCGCGAGGGCGTGCCGGCGCGGCTCATCCGGCTGTCGCGCAACTTCGGGCACCAGGGCGCGGTGTGCGCCGGGCTGGACTTCGCGGACGCGGACCTCGTGGCGGTGATGGACGCGGACCTGCAGGACC
Organism: Corallococcus sp. 4LFB; assembly: GCF_046520365.1. NCBI lineage: Bacteria > Pseudomonadati > Myxococcota > Myxococcia > Myxococcales > Myxococcaceae > Corallococcus > Corallococcus sp. 4LFB. Next base: position 5,938 of record NZ_JBKGHJ010000471.1, on the reverse strand, counting down.
CGCCGGAGGTGGTGTGGCGGATGCTCCAGGCGTGGCGCGAGGGCGCGGACGTGGCCTTCGGGCAGCGCCGCCGCCGCAAGGGCAACGCCGTCAAGCGCGTGGGCTACTGGGGCTTCTACCGGCTGGTGGCGCTGCTGTCGGAGATTGACCTGCCGCTGGACACGGGGGACTTCTGCCTGATGGACCGCCGCGTGGTGGCGGCGATGCGCCGGCTGCCGGAGAACCTGCGCTTCTCGCGCGGGCTGCGCGCGTGGGTGGGCTTCCAGCAGGTGGCGGTGGAGTTCGACCGGCCGGCGCGCGCCGCGGGCGAGCCCAAGTACACCTGGAAGAAGCTGTACCGGCTGGCCACCGACGGCATCGCGTCCATGAGCACGCGGCCGCTCCAGGCGGCCCAGTTCGGCAGCTTCTTCTTCGGGCTGCTCACCGTGATGTTCCTGTTCCTGCTGCTGGGCTTCTCACAGGAGCTGGGCGTGCCGCGTCCGCTGCTCTTCCTCTACGCGCTCGTCGCCACCGGGAACGCCGTGCTGTCGTTCTGCCTCTACATCCTGGGGGCCTACGTCGGGCGCACGTACCTGGAGGTGAAGGGCCGGCCGCCCTACCTCGTGATGGAGTTCGTGGAGCCCCGGCGTCCGGGCCCACCATCCCCCGCCCATGACCCACGCGCCTCCTGACGTCGAACGGCTGTCGTCCCCCCGCGCCACCGAGCCCTTCCCCGACGCGTGGTACGACCAGAGCTCCGCGGAGCACTTCTGGTTCACCTGGCGGCTGCGCGCGCTCCTGCGCCTCTTGCGCGACGTCCAGGCGCCCACCTCCGCGCCCCTGCGCGCCCTGGATGTCGGCTCGGGGCCGGGCATCCTCGCCAGCCAGGTGGAGGCGGCGACCCGGTGGTCGGTGGACGCGGCGGACCTCAACCTGGGGGCGCTGGAGCGCTGCGCGCCCCGGCGCGGCCGGACGCTCTACTACGACGTCATGGAGGAGCGCCCGGAGCTGCGGGGGCACTACGACGCGGTGTTCGTCTTCGACGTCATCGAGCACCTGCCGGAGCCGCTGCCGCTGTTGCGCTCGGCGCTGGCGCACCTGAAGCCCGGCGGCCTGTTCCTCGTCAACGTGCCGGCGCTCCAGGCGTGCTTCAGCCAGTACGACGTGGAGGTGGGCCACCTGCGGCGCTACACGACGGCCAGCCTGGCCCAGGCCCTGGCGCCCCTGGGCCTCACGCCGGTGGCGCTGCGCTACTGGGGGCTGTCGCTGCTGCCCGCGCTCGTCGCCCGCCGCGCGACGATGCCGGTGGGCCGGCCGCAGGAGCGCATCGTGGAGCGCGGGCTGGTGCCCCCGTCGAAGCTGGTGGACGGAGCGCTGCGCGTCTGATGCACGCGGAGACGCGCCTGTCCGCGCGGCCGGTGCTGGGGACGTCCGTGCTGTACGCGGGCCGCGTGCCCTGACTCGAGGCCGGGCCGCGCAGGCCCCGGGGCACCAGCACGCGCGCCACCGCCTCGAAGAGCCGCTGACCGCGAGCGCCAGCACCGCCGCGGGCACCGCGCCCTCCAGGATGAGCCCCACGTCGTCCAGGCGGATGCCGGTGAGGATGGGCTGGCCGTAGCCGCCCGCGCCCACCAGCGCGCCCAGCGTGGCCGTGCCCACGTTGATGACCGCCGCCGTCTGGATGCCCGCGAGGATGGACGCCGCCGCCATGGGCAGTTCGATGCGCCACAGCCGCGCGCCGGACGGCAGGCCCAGCGCCTCCGCGGACTCGCGCACCTCCCACGGGATGCCCTGGAGCCCCGCGGCCGTGTTCCGCACGATGGGCAGCAGGCTGTAGAGGAACAGCGCCGCGATGGCCGGCTGCGAGCCGATGCCCAGCAGCGGAATCATGAACACCAGCAGCGCCAGCGACGGCACCGTCTGGATGACGCTGGAGAGCCCCAGCACGCCCTGCCCCAGGCGCGGACGGCGCGCGGCCAGCACGCCCAGCGGGATGGCCAGCGCGATGGCCGCCACCAGCGACAGGCCCACGAGGAACAGGTGCTCGCGCGTGCGCAGCCAGACGCGGGACACCCGCCCGTCCGTGCGCACCCGCGTCGTCAGCCCCAGCGACGCCCGGAGGAAGTCCGACGCCACCCGCGCCTCCGGCACGTGCTCCAGCCGCGCGCGGGCGTTGAGCTTCACCATCTCCGCCTCCGTCAGCGCGCCCTCCAGCCGGCGCAGCGCGGAGACGACCCGGGGCGCCCGCGATTCCAGGTCCGCGCGGTAGAGGAGCACGGCGTCGTACGCGGGGAAGTGGCGCCGGTCGTCCTCCAGCACGCGCAGCCCGTAGGCGGCGATCTCCGCGTCCGTGGAGTACAGGTCCGTGAGCTGGATGGCGCCGCTCTCCAGGCCCCGGTAGGCCAGGTCGTGGTCCAGGCCGCGCACGTCGCGCTGGGGCAGGCCGTAGGCGTCGCGCAGCGCGGGCCAGCCGTCGCCCCGCTGCATGAACTCGTTGCTGAAGCCCACGCGCAGCTCCGGGTGGGCCTTCAGGTCGGAGATGCGGCGGATGCCCAGCCGCTGGGCCTCCGCTTCCTTCATGCCCAGCGCGTACGTGTTGTTGAAGCCCAGCGACGCGCTCATGCGCAGGCCCTCGTCCGCGAGCGCCTGGCGCAGCGCCGCGTCGTCCGGCAGCGCGCGGCCCACGAGCAGCTCCTGGCGCAGCGTGCCGGTGTACTCGGGGTAGACGTCCAGCTCGCCCCGGCGCAGCGCCTCCCACAGCACCGTGGTGCCGCCCAGCTCGCGCCGGTGCGAGGCCCGCGCGCCCGCGTCCTTCGCCACCTGCGTCACCAGCTCCCCGAGGATGACGGACTCGGTGAACTTCTTGGAGCCCACGCGCACCTCCGGCCCCGCGCCGTCGGCGCGCTCGCACGCGACGCCGAAGAACAGCAGCCACGCCAGCGCCAGCGCGCGCATCACCCGGACCTCCGCAGGGGCAGCGGACGCTGGGCCTGGATGAACCGCGTGACGAACGGCTCCGCGGGCCGCGCCTCCAGGTCGTCCAGCGAGCCCTGCTGCACCACCTGGCCCTCGCGCATCAGCACGATGCCGTCGCCCAGGTAGGCCGCTTCCGACAGGTCGTGGGTGACGAGCACCACCGTCTTGCCCAGCCGCTCGAAGATGCCGCGCAGCTCCGTCTGGAGGTCATGGCGCACCAGCGGATCCAACGCGCCCAGGGGTTCGTCCAGCAGCAGCACGTCCGGGTCCAGCATCAGCGCGCGCATCAGCGCCACCCGCTGCCGCTGGCCTCCGGACAGCTCCCCGGGGAAGCGCTCCAGCGCGTCCGCCGGCAAGCGCGTCAGGTCCATCAACGAGGCCAGCCGTTCGCGGATCCGCGCCTCCGGCCAGCGCAGGTGCCGCGCCATCAGCGTGACGTTCCGCGCGCCGGTGAGGTGCGGGAACAGCCCCCCGCCCTGGAGCGCGTAGCCCACGCGGCGGCGCACGGCGAGCAGCGCGCCCACGTCCTCCGGCAGGGGCTGTCCGTCGAAGAGCACGCGCCCCGTGTCCGGACGGAGCAGGCCGTTGAGCAGCCGCAGCAGCGTGGACTTCCCGCAGCCGCTGGGGCCGATGAGCGCCGTGGTGGCGCCCTTCGGCAGCTTCAGGCTCAGCGGGTGCAGGGCTTGCGCGGCACCGAAGCGCTTGGACACCTCCTCCAGGATGAACACGGACGCCACGTCCCTTCAGCGCGGAGCGAACACGCCGTTGCAGGCGGTTGGAAAGGGGAAGGGGGCACTGGCGGGGAGGCTGCACGCCGCGAACAGCCCCCAGCCCTCGCGGTCCACGCCGCCGGCCCAGACCTGGACGTCACCGCCGCCTTCCGGCGCGGGCGCGGTGAAGCGGACGCAGCGCGTGGCCAGGCCCTCCACGTAGCAGTCGCGCACCTCCACCGGGCCCGCGCCCGGGAGCGCGTCGCGCAGCTCCTCCACGCTCCGGTCGCGCCAGCGCTGCACCTGGGCCGTGCCCGGCTCCGCCGGCCAGAAGACGCTCCAGGAGAAGGTGGCCGCGGCGCAGCGGATCCTCCCCGCGCGCGTCGTCGAGTCCGCGAGCTCGCACCCCTCCGGCAGGAACAGCAGCCGCCATGGCAGCCTGGGCGGAGTGACGCGCGACGACGGCGCCAGCACGTCGCCCTCCGGGTTGCCTCGCGTGGCCAGGTACGCGAACAGCTCCAGGCACCGGCCCAGCCCCGCGCGGACGGGCTCGCGCGCCACACAGCCCAGCTGCCGCACGCGGCCCGCCGAGGGCGTCACCGCCGTGACGTAGCCGCCCACGGGGCAGGGCCTGCCGCCGTTCGCCCCGACGCACTGTTCGAACCGCAGGGACGGGTGCGGCAGTCCCGCGAGCGGCAGCTCGCCCCGGACCTCCTTGAGCGCCGGGCCCAGGCGCGCATGGACGCGGGCCCGTCCGGCTTCCACGGCCTGCGCCTCGCTCAGGCCGGACTGTTCGTACAGCCACACGGAGAGCGCGCCGCAGCGGTACGTGCGCGACGTGGGGCTGTCCGGGACGGGGACACAGCCGTCGAAGAAGGGGCGCGCGTCGTCGACGAAGGGGCCCGAGGGCGTCACGCCCACGGACGGGACCGCGGGGGCCACCGGCACGGAGGCCTGACACGCACCCAGCAGCCCCCCGAGTGCCACCCCCACCGCCACCAGTGCCGTGCGCATCCACGAGGGGATAGGCGCCGGCCCCGTCCGAGTCAACCGGCCCGTCGGTCCGACGCCCACCGCGCTACACCCGCGGGCACTACTTCTTCATCTGCTTCTCGAGGTCCTTCGCCTGCGTCTCGTTCCTGCTGACGGTGGTCTCGGTGTCGCTCAGGAGGGCCAGGAAGCCGGCGTCGTTCTTGTAGTCCTTGCGGCCCTCCTTGAGGATCTCCTTGCCCTTCTTCTGGTCCTCCGCGATGCGCGACAGGAAGGCCTTGTCGAACTCGGGGCCCTGCTTCTCGCGGAGCTTGCTGAGCTCCTCGTTCTTCGTGTCGAGGGCCTTGCCCAGCTTCTCGCCGGTGCCCTTCATCTTCTCCTGGTAGCCCTGCTGCACGCCGGAGCCACCCGTGCCCGTGGCCTCCTCGGACGTCTGGCTGCTGTCGCTGAGCGCGCTGACCTGCACCTTCTTGTTCTCGGCCCAGGTGCGCAGCGCGTCCTGGACCCGCTCGTGGTCCTGGCGCAGCTGGGTGGCGAACTCCTTCACGCGCGGATCCGACGCCTGCTCCTCCGCGAGCTTCGCCATCTCAATCTGGCGGTTGTTGAAGACGGCCAGCTTGCCCACGTACTGCACGCGCTTCGCGGCGGCCTCACCCACGGCCTTGCCCTGCTTCATCTGCTGCTTTTCCTGCTTGGACATGTCGTCCTGCGCGTGGGCCGCGAAGCCCATCAGCCCCGTCACGACCGCCGCCGTCACCGCACGCGCCTTCCAATGCGTCTTGCCCATGGCCCTGCGCCTCCCCCGCCTCCGCGGATGAATGATTGACGGGAGCAAGGTGTGGACGCGGAGGGCCGTTGCCAGGGTCGCCTGGCCGAGCGCCCCGCCCCCGCGAACGAGGCCCGCGGGAGGAGCGCGTGTCACTCCACGGACAGCAGGCCGCGCACCACCGCGCCGCGCCCCGGCGCCGTGGCCTGGGCCCAGCCGCGCAAGAGCGCCAGCACCTCCGAGGAGAAGCAGGGCGTGTCGAGCAGCGTGACGGTGGTGCCAGTCCCGCCCGTCTGCGCCTGCTCGAAGCGCGCGGTGAGCCAGCAGGCCCCGGCGCTCCCGCCCTCGGGCACCGTGCGCGACACCTCCAGCTCCAGCAGCGCGGAGGGACACAGCCACCCTTCGGCCCAGCGCAGCCGCCGCTCCAGCAGCACGCTCAGGGACTCGCTCGCGGCGGTGGCCTCCAGCGCCGGGGGCACGCCGTCGCCGGACGATGGGGGACGGCGGGGACGGCGGG
>NZ_JBKGHJ010000470.1:0-6501 GCF_046520365.1 Corallococcus sp. 4LFB | reverse complement strand
CCGAAGGCGCAGGCCCCTCCGCCTCCAGCGCCCGCGCCAGCACCACCTTGTGCAGCAGTCCCGCGCCAATGGCCTCCACCGCGCGGTCCACCAGCGCCTCGAAGTCCCGCCGCGACGACTCCGTGCGCAGCGCCACCGGCGCGCCCACCGGATGCCGGTACGCCTGCGGGAAGGAGGCCCGCACGCGCTCCAGCCGCGAGCGCACCGCGTCCTCCGCGCCCGCCCCTTCCGGCGCGAAGACGCGACCGACAGCGCGCCGCCGTCGCGCCACACCAGCACCTCCGGCAGCGTCCAGCGCGCCAGGCCATGCGAGCGCCACGCGCCGTCCACCGGCTCCGTCGGGCTGAAGCGCATGCCGCCAAACCAGGGCCCGGGCAGCTGGGGAGCCACCGCGTCCAACCACCGCACGCTGTCGTGGCCGAGCGCGCCGAGCACCACCGGCAGCTCACCAGGAGCATGCGCTTCGAGCACGCCCGCCTCGCCCCACCCCGCCACCGCCTCGCGCGCCACCGGCCGCTCCCAGTAGACGGAAGGCACGCCCAGGCTGCCCGCTCCGGCCAGGGGATCCACTCCGGCCAGCGGCATCATCCCGGCGACCCATCGCGGGCCCTCAGCGGGACTGAGCGGCGTCATCAGCCATTCTCCTGTACCTCGGGGGATGCGGGTGACATCACCTTCGATTGTCTTCTAAGCGATCTCGGCTATACATGCACCAAGGAGTTCAAAACCGCTTGAACTCCATGGAACACGAATTCCAGCAACTCCAGCGAGGGAGCCGCCGTGGGAGCCCAGCAACCAGACGACCCAGCCGGGCGGCGTGACCCGGGTGCACACCGCGTCCTACGCGCAGCGCATCCCTCGGGCACCCGCATCCAGGTGGGGGGCGTGGAGGTGGGCGGGCCCGGCTTCGTGGTGATGGCGGGGCCGTGCGCGGTGGAGGGCGCGGAGCAGGTGGAGCTGGCGGCCCGCGCGGTGGCCCAGGCGGGGGCGCACCTCTTGCGCGGGGGCGTGTTCAAGCCACGCACCAGTCCGTACGCGTTCCAGGGCATGGGGGAGCCGGGGCTGAAGCTGTTGGTGGACGCGGGCCGGCGTCACGGCCTGCCCATCATCAGCGAGGTGATGGAGACGGAGCAACTGCCCCTCATGGCGCAGCACGCGGACATCCTCCAGGTGGGCGCGCGGAACATGCAGAACTTCGGGCTCCTGCGCGCGCTGGGGCGGCTGCGCAAGCCGGTGCTGCTCAAGCGCGGGCTGTCCGCCACGGTGCAGGAGTGGCTCAACGCCGCCGAGTACATCCTGGCGGGCGGCAACGAGCAGGTGCTGCTGTGCGAGCGCGGCATCCGGACGTTTGAAACATCGATGCGAAACACGCTGGACCTGGCCGCGGTGGCGTGGGCGAAGGAGCGCACGCACCTGCCGGTCATCGTGGATCCGTCGCATGCCACGGGCATTCCGTCGCTCATCACGCCCATGTCGCTGGCGGCGGCGGCCTGCGGGGCGGATGGTCTGTTGATTGAAGTCCACCCCCGGCCGGAGCAGGCGCTTTGTGATGGGCAGCAGGCCATGTCGCCCGGGGATTTCGCTACGTTGATGCAGCGGCTGCCCGGCGTGCTCGCCGCGGTGGACCGTCACCTCTACACGCCGGCGGGTCCGGCCCAGATCGCGGGGGCGCGATGAGCACCGAAGTCCGTCAGATGTTCTCCTCCATCGCCACGCGCTACGACGTGACGAACGAAGTCCTCTCCCTCGGCATCCACCGGCTGTGGCGGCGCTCGGCGGTGAAGCTCAGCGGCGCGAAGGAGGGCAGCCACGTGCTGGACTGCGCGACCGGCACGGGCGACCTGGCGCTGGCGTTCAAGCGCAAGGTGGGCCCCACGGGCCGCGTGGTGGGCACGGACTTCTGCCCGGAGATGCTGGAGAGCGCGCCGGCCAAGGCGGCCAAGGCGGGCCTGGAGGTGGAGTTCCAGGTGCAGGACGCCATGGCGCTCACCCTGCCGGACAACAGCTTCGACGTGGCGTCCATCTCCTTCGGCATCCGCAACGTGGATGATCCGGTGAAGTGCCTCCAGGAGATGGCGCGCGTGGTGCGCCCCGGCGGCCGCGTGGTGGTGCTGGAGTTCGGCCAGCCCACGGGCCCGTACGGCGCGCTGTTCCGCTTCTACAGCAAGACGGTGATGCCGGCGATTGGCGGCCTGCTCACGGGCAACCGCGCGGCGTACCAGTACCTGCCCCGCACCGCCGCGGCCTTCCCCGCCGGCGAGCGCTTCCTCGCCCTGATGGACCAGGCCGGCGCCTACTCCGAGCGCGCCGCCCACCCCCTGCTGTTTGGAACCGCCTACGTCTATGTCGGCACCGTCCGTTGAGGCCCGGCGGCTCCTCGTCTCGCAAGTCGTCGCGTCGGTAGACCCCACGACTCCAGCAGGCGCTCCAGGGGGCCCTCTCGTCCCCGGGGCCTGCCCCGCCCGGCGGGAGCGCAGACCGTCGTCATCGCCGGGCACCGCGCCGCGGGGAAGACCCGCCTGCTGCCGCTCGTCTCGAAGCTGCTCGGGCGGCCCGGCCTGGACCTGGACGCGGAGCTGGAGCGCCGGCACGGGCGCCCGCTTCGCACCTGGGTCGCGGAGTCCCCCACCACCTTCCGCGCCGCCGAGCGCGACACGCTGGGCCTGCTTCCCGCGGGCAGCGTGGTGGCGGTGGGCGGCGGCTTCCTGTCGCATCATCCGGACGCGCTCGCGGGGCACTTCACGCTCGTCGTCCCCGTCACGTTCGACACGTACCGCGAGCGGCTGATGGCGGACACCACGCGCCCCCGGCTGCGCGCGGACGTGTCGCTGGAGGAGGAGCTGCACTCGCTGTTCCATGAACGCGAGGCGCTGCACGCCCGCGTCCCCACCATCGCCCTGGCGGACTTCCTCCGGGGCTGTCTGGTCCAGGAGCCCGCGTGATGGCCACCCGGCGCATCATCACCCTGCCCCCCACCCTCACCGGCGCGGACGCCGTGGCCTTCGCGCGCGACGGGCTCAAGCGGGGCGCGGACGTCATCGAGGTGCGGACCGACCTGCACGCGGCCGGTGACATCGACCCGGACGCGCTCGCCCGCGTGATGCCGCTGCTCGTCTCCGAGCGGGGCAAGCCGCTGCCCGCCCCGTGGGTCCAGGCCGCGTGGCGCGTGGACCGGGACGTGGAGCGCGCGCAGGACCTGGATGCGCCGCCGGGGAAGCTGCTTGCGTCGCACCACGCGGAAGGGCCGCTGACGACGGCGGAGGCGCTCGAGCGCTGGTCCCGCCCCCTTCCGCCGGATGCGCTGGTGAAGCACGTGGAGCCCATGGACGGGCCCGCGCACCTGGACGTGCTGCTTCAGACGCAGGCCCAGCTGTCCCAGCGCTTCGGCGCCGAGCGCGTCACCGTGCTGGGCATGGGGCCCGTCGCCATCCCGGCGCGCGCGGTGCTCTCGCGCAAGAACGGCCTGGAGTACGTGGCCATGGGCGGCCCGTGGACGGCCGCGCCGGGACAGCGCCTGCTGGACGACGTGGTGCGCGAGCACCGCAAGGCGAAGGATCCGCGCGCGCTCCGCCTGGGCATCCTGGGCACGTCCATCGCGCACTCGCGCTCGCCGCGGATCCACTGTCAGCCGTTCGACCGCATCGACCTGGCGGAGGCCGCGCCGGTGGAGGCGGTGGTGGACGCGCTGCTGCCGCACTACGCGGGCTTCGCCGTGACGAGCCCGTTCAAGATGCGGCTCGCGAAGCACACGGGCTCGGCGCTGGAGGCCATCAACACGCTGGTGCGCCGGGGCTCGCGGTGGGAGTCCTTCAACACCGACACGGAAGGAGCGCGCGCGGTGCTGGAGCGGCTGGGCGCGAAGGACGTGGCGGTGCTGGGCGACGGCGGCGCCACGCAGGCGTTGCGGCTGGTGGCCGCTGAACAGGGACTCGCCCTGCGGGTCGTGCGGCGGGCGGAGATTCAGACACCGCTGACAGGCGACTGGGTCTGGACGTGGCCAGACCGGGTCGCTCCGCCCGAAAACCTGAGATTCCAGCGGGCACGCGTGGCGGTGATCGCATACGGTGCGCCCGGCCGGCGCGTCGCCGCGGAGATCGTTCGCCGCGGGGGCACCCCACTCCTGCTCGGTGCGGCGTGGTTCGTCGCCCAGGCCCGGCGGCAGCGACAACTCTGGGAAACGGCGACATGAATACCTTTGGCACCCTCTTCCGGCTGACGACCTTCGGCGAAAGCCACGGCCCGGCGCTGGGCTCCGTCATCGACGGCTGCCCCGCGGGCGTCCCGCTCACGCGCGAGCTGATCCAGGCGGCGCTGGACCGCCGGCGTCCCGGACAGTCCGCCCTGGTGACGCCGCGCAACGAGCCCGACACCGTGGAGATCCTCTCCGGCGTCTTCCAGGACAAGACGCTGGGCACGCCCATCGCGGCCATCGTGCGCAACGCGAACCAGCGCTCGCAGGACTACAACCAGCTGGCCAGCGTGGACCGGCCGGGTCACGCGGACGCCGTGTGGCGCGAGCGCTACAAGCACCGCGACCACCGGGGCGGCGGCCGCACCAGCGGGCGGGAGACGCTTTGCCGCGTCATCGGCGGCGCCGTCGCGGAGGCGTACCTCGCGCGCGACCTGCCTTCCATCAGCACCGTGGCCTATGTCTCCCAGGTGGGGGAGCTGGTCTCCTCCGTTCCGGCGCCGGGCCTCACCCGCGCCATGGTGGACGCCCACCCCACCCGCTGCCCGGATGAAGCCGTGCGTGAAGAGATGTCCCGGCGGATCCTCGCCGCGAAGGAGGCCGGGGACAGCCTGGGCGGCTCCATCGACGTGCGCGTGGAGGGCCTGCCCGTGGGCCTGGGCGAGCCCATCTTCGGCAAGCTGAAGGCGCTCATCGCGCAGGCGCTGGGCAGCATTGGCGCCGTCACCGGTGTCGTGTGGGGCCCGCCGGATCTGCTCCAGCGCATCGGCCAGCCCGGCACGCGGTTCCACGCCGTGAAGGACGCGTACGGCGGCATCCAGGGAGGGCTCGCCAACGGTGAGCCCATGCAGGTGCGCGCCTTCTTCAAGCCCCCCGCGACGCTCGCGGATCACGCCAAGGGCGGCCGTCACGACCCGTGCATCATGCCCCGCGCCGTCCCGGTGCTGGAGGCCATGGTGTCGCTCGTCATCGCCGACCTCGTCCAGCAACTCAACGCCCGCCCCCACTCCGCATGAGCCCGCTTCCTCCCGGTTCCTACCGCCCCCCGGCCGACCGCTGGGGTTCCTTCACGAAGCTCGCCGCCCGCCTGCCCGAGGGCAGCGTCGCCGTGGTGGACCGCACCGTCGCGCGCTTCCACCCCACGCTCCTCTCCACGCTGGAGGCCCGGAAGCCGCGCGCCATCATCCAGCTGGTCGGCGGTGAGCGCGCCAAGAGCCTCGGCTCGCTGCAGAAGGTGCTCGCGGGCGGCATCAACCTGCCGCGCTCCGGCACGCTCGTCGCCGTGGGCGGGGGCACCGTGGGCGACGTGGCCACCGTGGCCGCGCACCTGCTCAAGCGCGGCGTGCGGCTGGTGCAGGTGCCCACCACGCTGCTCGCGGCGGTGGACAGCAGCCTGGGCGGCAAGGGCGCGGTGGACCTCGTCGTGCGCGGCCGCGTGGTGAAGAACCCCGCCGGCGTCTTCCACTACGCGGATGAGACGTGGCTGTGCCCGGAGCTGTACGCCACGCTGTCCGACGCGCAGGTGCGCGAGGGCTCCATCGAGGCGTGGAAGATGGTCGCGTCGCTGGATGCGTCCCTCTTCAAGCGCTACGTGCGCACGCCGCCGTCGCTGGAGAAGCTGGTGAAGGACGCGCGCGGCCTGAAGGAAGGCGTCTGCGCGAAGGACCCCTACGAGCACCAGGGCCTGCGCCGCGTGCTCAACTTCGGCCACACCTTCGGCCACGTGCTGGAGAGCCTGTCGCGCTTCAAGCTGTCGCACGGCGACGCGGTGGGCCTGGGCATCCTCTGGGCCCTGGACGTGGGCCGGCACCTGGGCATCACGCCGGAGCCGGTGGCGCACGAGGTGGAGCGCGCGCTGGCGCGAGGCCCGGGCGTGCTGGGCCGCGACCGCGCCGCGGAGCTGGCCCACCGCGCGTCGTTGAAGGACGTGGCCGCGCTGCTGGACGCCGACAAGAAGGCCGGCGCCCAGGGCGAGCTGCGCATGGTGCTGCTCACCGCCGTGGGCACCGCCGAAGTCGTGGATGTGATGCCGAAGACGTGGCGGGCCCTGTGGCCCGCCTGGACCCGTGGAGCCCGCCCTTGAGCCACGCCTCGCCGAGCCGTCTCACCGTCGACCCGAGCGCCTTGAGCGCCTCACCGCTCACCCCGCCCGTGTCGAAGTCGGACGCCCAGCGAGCCCTGGTGTTGGGACACCTCACGGGCGCCTGGCCGCTGCCGTCGGTGCAGGCGGAGCCGGACGAGGACCTCCCCGCCGACGTGCGCGTGCTGCGCCGGGGCGTGGAGGCGCTGCGCCTTCCGCCCGGCCCCGTGCG
>NZ_JBKGHJ010000046.1:0-28444 GCF_046520365.1 Corallococcus sp. 4LFB | reverse complement strand
GCCCAGCAGCCCGCGCCACCGCCCACGGAGGCCCCCGTGCCGCGGAGCCCGCGCAACCCGAGGCCCCGCCCCTGCCCACCGAAACACGCCGCGCGGAGCCCCCGCTCACCGACGAGGATCGCGAGGTGGTGGAGAACCTGGAGCTCCTGGAGTCGCTGGACGCCGCCGCCGACCTGGAGGTCCTGCTGGAGCTGGCGGACGACAAGTAGCACCGCGCCGGAAACGAAGGAGCCCGGGCCCCCCGTGAAGGGAGTCCGGGCTCTTTCGCGTTTCAGGCGCTGAAGCCGTGAAGCGCTACTCGACGGTCACGCTCTTGGCCAGGTTGCGCGGCTGGTCCACGTCGTTCCCGCGCATCTCCGCCACATGGTACGCGAGCAGCTGGAGCGGGATGGTGGCCACCACCGGCGCGAGCAGCGCGCAGGCGGCGGGGATGCGGATGACGTGGTCGGCCAGGCTGTCCGCCTGGTTGTCGTCCTCGTCGAGGATGGCGATGACCTTGCCGCCGCGCGCGCGGACCTCCTCGATGTTGCCGATGATCTTCTCGTAGGCGATGTGCGGCTGCTTCGGCGCGATGACCACGACGGGCATCTTCTCGTCGATGAGCGCGATGGGGCCGTGCTTCATCTCACCGCCCGCGTAGCCCTCCGCGTGGATGTACGAAATCTCCTTCAGCTTGAGCGCGCCCTCCAGCGCCACCGGGTGCATGGGGCCGCGGCCGAGGAAGAGGAAGTCCTGCGCGTTCATGAACTCGCGCGCGACGCGCTTCACCTGCGGCTCGCACTTGAGGACGTCCTCAATCATCTTCGGCACCTGGGTCAGGTGCGTCAGGTGCTCCTGCGCGGCCTCCACGGACAGCGTGCCGCGCATGCGGCCCAGCTTCACCGCCAAGAGGTACAGCGTCACCAGCTGCGTGGTGAACGCCTTGGTGGACGCGACGCCGATCTCCGGGCCCGCGTTCGTGAGGACGTGCAGGTTCGCCTCGCGCGTCATCGCGCTGCCGATGACGTTGCAGATGGCCATGGCGTGCGCGCCCAGCCGCTTCGCCTCCTTGAAGGCCGCGAGCGTGTCCGCCGTCTCACCGGACTGGCTGATGGCGATGACCAGGTGGCTCTTCTCCACGATGGGGTCGCGGTAGCGGAACTCGCTGGCCAGCTCCACCTCCACCGGCAGCCGCGCCAGCGCTTCAATCATGTGCTTGCCGGCCACGCCCGAGTGCCAGGACGTGCCGCAGGCCAGGATGGTGACCTTGGTGAAGGACTTCACCTGCTCCTGCGTGAGGTTCCAGGTCTCGAAGTGGACGTCGCCCTCGGTGAGGAGCATCCGGCCGCGCAGCGTGTCCGCGATGGCGCGGGGCTGCTCGTGGATCTCCTTGTGCATGAAGTGCTTGTAGCCGCCCTTCTCCGCCATCATCGGCGTCCAGTCGATGCGGCGCGTGGGGCGGTTCACCAGCTTCCCGTCGCGGTTGAAGATGTCGACCTTGGCGGCGGTGACGACGGCCAGGTCACCCTCCTCCATGTAGACGAAGTCGCGCGTGTGCTCGAGCAGCGCGGGCACGTCGCTGGCCACGAAGTTCTGGCCCTCGCCCAGGCCCAGCACCATGGGCGACGCGTCCTTCGTGCACACGATGCGGCCCGGGTCGTTGGAGCACACCACCACGAGGCCGTAGGTGCCCTTCACCTGCTTGATGGCCGCGCGGACGGCGTCCGGCAGGTCCACGCCGCGCTCCACCTCCGCGGAGATGAGGTGCGCGAACACCTCCGAGTCCGTCTCCGACGAGAAGACGTGGCCCTGCGCGCGCAGCTCCGCCTTGAGCGCCAGGTGGTTCTCGATGATGCCGTTGTGCACCACCGCCACGTTCTTGTACGTGTGCGGGTGGGCGTTCTCGTCGGAGGGACGGCCGTGCGTCGCCCAGCGCGTGTGGCCGATGCCGGTGGTGCCCTTGGGCAGGTCCTGCACCACGCGGTTCTCCAGGTTGCGCAGCTTGCCCGTGGCGCGCACCACGTTGAGCTGGTTGCCGCCGACCACCGCGACGCCCGCGGAGTCATAGCCCCGGTACTCGAGCTTCTTCAGGCCCGACACCAGGATGGGAGCAGATTCCTTGTCACCGACGTAGCCAACAATCCCGCACATGTTCTTCCTGCCTCTTTCTCGTCCCGCGGCCGCCGGAGCAAACCACGGGAATCCCGTTCACGCCCAACACGCCCGACCCCGCCCCGCCGACCGAACAGCAGGCGAGCACTCTTGCTAACCAGCCTTCACCTTCGCCTGCCGCGCCTTCTTGGCCGCCACCCAGCCCTCCTTCACCACCTGCGGCGCGCGGGACACAGCGAGGCTCCCAGGAGGCACATTTTTCGTCACCGTGGAGCCCGCGCCGACATACCCGCCGTCCCCCACCTTCACCGGCGCCACCAGCTGCGAGTCCGAGCCGATGAAGACCCCGTCGCCCAGCTCCGTCAGGTGCTTGTTCACCCCGTCATAGTTACAGGTGATGGTGCCCGCGCCGATGTTGCAGCCGGCGCCGATGTTCGCGTCGCCCAGGTAAGTCAGGTGGTTGGCCTTGCTGCCCTTGCCGATGCGGGCCTTCTTCGTCTCCACGAAGTTCCCCAGATGCACTTCCTCTGCCAACTCCGTGGCGGGGCGCAGCCGGGAGAACGGGCCGATGATGCACCGCTCACCCACACGCGCCTCCTCCAGGACGGAGTAGGGCTTGATGTGCGTGCCGTCCGCCACGTGGGAGGCCGTGAGCACGCTGCCCTGGCCGATGGTGACGTTCTTCCCGATGACGGTGCCGGCCATCAGCGACACGCTGGGGCCAATCTCCGTATCGGTGCCGATGGTGATGCCCTCTTCGATGTACGCGGTGGCCGGGTCCTGGATGGACACGCCCGCGCGCATGTGGGCTTCGTTGATGCGCTGCTGGAGGACGCGGGCGCGCGCCGCCAGCTCCACCTTGTCGTTCACGCCCGCGGTCTCCGTGGCGTCCGCGTCCACCGCGCCCACGGGGCCTTGGCGAGCGGCCATCTCCACCAGGTCGGTGAGGTAGTACTCGCCCTGCGCGTTGACGGGTTTGATCTCCGCCAGCGCCTTCCAGAGGAAGGCCGCGTCCACGGAGTAGATGCCCGCGTTGCACTCCTTCACCGCGCGCTGCTCCGGGGTGCAGTCCTTGTGCTCCACGATGCGCGCCACCTTGCCGCCCTCGCGGATGACGCGGCCGTAGCCGGTGGGGTCCGTAAGCGTGGTGGACACCAGCGCCAGCACCCCGCCCGCGGCGTCGTGCGCGGACAGGAGCGCCTGGAGCGTCTCCTTGCGCAAGAGCGGCACGTCTCCGTAGAGGATGAGCACGCGGCCGTCATGGCCCTTGAGCGCGTCCTCTGCCGCCTTCACCGCGTCCGCGGTGCCGCGCTGCTCCTTCTGGAGCGCGAAGCGCAGGGGCGCGTCCGGGAAGTGGGCGCGGATGGAGCGCTCCACCTCCGAAGCCTGGTGGCCCACCACCGGCACCACCTGCGAGGCGCCCAGTTCCAGGGCCCGCTTCAAGGGATAGGCGCAGAGGGGCCGGCCGAGGATGGGGTGAAGGACCTTGGCCTTCTCCGACTTCATCCGCGTGCCCTTGCCCGCGCACAGCACAACCGCTGCCAGAGCTGTCATATGCGGCGGAGAATTAGGGACCGCCGATCAACTCGTCAACCGCGCCCGGACGTCAAAACAGCTCGCGGGGCTTCAGCAGGAGGCCGGGCGCTGACTGCCACACACAACGTGTTGCATTGGACCGTGATGCCGAAGCGCGGCTTGTAGAACGTCGTCAGCCGCGCCGGCGTGGAGGCCACGGTCGGAACCGGCGCCGGGCTTTCCACGGGGTTCGGAGGACTCATGAGCACCGCCCGTTGCCACACATGGAGCAAGCCTGCCCCGCTTGCGCTCACAATCCAAGGAAAAAAATGTTGTCTTGTTGAAATCCTGGTCCGGGCGCGGCGCATGGTGCATTAGGGAACGGCTGGAAATCACAAGGAAAGGCGTCCACAGGTGGTGAAAGCACACATGGGAGCCGCGGGAGGCAAGCCGTTCCGCGCACTGGGACTCGCGGTGTTGCTGGTGGCGACGCAGGCGGGGGCGGCACGTCCCTACCGGGGGGGTGCGGTGGCCACGGCCTATCCGCCCGCGAGCCAGGCCGCGCTCCAGATGCTGGAGAAGGGCGGCAACGCGGTGGACGCGGCGGTGGCGGCGGCGTTCGTGGCGGCGGTGGTGGGGCCCTACCACTCCGGCGTGGGCGGCGGCGGGTTCGCGCTGGTGCACGACGCGAAGTCGGGAGGCACCCAGGTGCTGGACTTCCGGGAGGTGGCTCCGAAGGGCGCCTCGCGCGACATGTACCTCAAGGACGGCGCGCTGGTGCCGGGGCTGTCCACGGACGGCGCCCTGAGCGTGGCGGTGCCGGGCGCGGTGGCGGGCTACCTGGAGCTGCTCGCGAAGCACGGCAAGCTCAAGCCCGCGGTGGTGCTGGCCCCGGCCATCCGGCTGGCGAAGCAGGGCTTCTGGGTGACGCCCAAGTACCAGCAGATGGCCACGGGCCGGGCGGAGTGCCTGCGCCAGGACCCGGAGGCCGCGCGCATCTTCCTCAAGCCCAACGCGCAGGGGACGCCGGACGTGCCGCCGCTGGGGCACCTCCTCAAGCAGCCGGACCTGGCGCGCACGCTGGAGCGGGTCGCGAAGGGCGGCGCCAAGGCCTTCTATTCGGGCCCGGTGGCGCAGGCGCTGGTGAAGACGGTGAAGGACGCGGGCGGGCTGCTCACGCAGGAGGACCTGACGGCGTACCGGACGCGCAGCCCCGCGCCGCTGGAGACGACCTACCGGGGCCACCGCATCCTCACCATGCCGCCGCCCAGCGCGGGCGGGCTGGCGGTGGTGCAGGTGCTGGGCATGCTCCAGCAGCTGCGGCCGCAGGGCGTGCCCTACCGCGACCCGGAGTCGCTGCACCTCTACGTGGAGGCGGTGCGGCGCGCGTACGTGGACCGCGCGAAGTACCTGGGCGACCCGGCCTTCGTGAAGGTGCCGCTGGAGCGGCTGACGTCGCCCGGCCACCTCGCGGACCTGGCGGGGAGCATCGACCCGAAGAAGGCCACGGCCAGCGCGTCGCTGCTGGCGCCGGTGACGGGCGGGCCGGCCTCCACGCTGAGGAAGGACGCGGGGCCCCTCACGCCGGAGCCGGAGAGGAAGAACACCACGCACATCTCCGTCATCGACAAGGACGGCAACGCGGTGGCGATGACGACCACGGTCAACTACAGCTTCGGCTCGTGCCTCGTGGCGAAGGGCACCGGCGTGCTCCTCAATGATCAGATGGACGACTTCGCCGCGCAGCCGGGCGTGCCCAACGCGTACGGGCTCGTCACCGGGGAGCCCAACGCCATCCAGGCCGGCAAGGTGCCCCTGTCCTCCATGTCCCCCACGCTGGTGTTCGCCAAGGAGGACCCGAAGCGGGTGATGCTGGCGGTGGGCAGCCCCGGCGGCTCCACCATCCCCACCACCGTCATCCAGGCCATCAGCAACGTGGTGGACCACGGCATGGACGTGACGCGCGCGGTGGCCACGGGCCGCCTGCACCACCAGTACCTCCCGGACGAGCTGTGGGTGGACAAGTGGGGCCTGGAGCCGGCGACGCTGTCCGCGCTGGAGGCGAAGGGCCACAAGGTTCGCCGGCTGGACGGCTGGGGTGACGCGGAGGCCGTCTACAGCGACCCGCGCACGAACCTGCGCTATTCCTCCAGCGACCCGCGCAACGAGGGCGCCGCGACGGGCCAGGACTGACGCCAGGAGACCCCAAGCCCGTGCCCGAGCCGATCCCGCTCTTCGACGCGCACCTCCACCCGGAGGCCCTGACCGACCAGGACCTGGAGTCCATGCGCTTCTTCGGCGTGGAGCGGGCCCTGGTGGTGGCGCACCACTTCCCGGAGCCCACGGCCAAGGCGCTGCGCCAGCACTTCGACCAGCTGGTGGACAAGCAGCTGCCGCGCCTGGAGCGGCTGGGCATCCGCGCCTGGGCCGCCCTGGGCGTGCACCCGCGCTGCATCCCGCGCCGGGGGCTGTCGGAGGTCTTGAGCCACCTGCCGGACTACTTCGAGGGCGGCCGGGTGGTGGCCCTGGGGGAGACGGGGCTGCACGTGGGCGGCGAGGAGGAGGAAGAGGCCTTCCTGGAGCAGCTGGCCCTGGCCCGCCAGCTCAAGCTGCGCGTGGTGGTGCACACGCCGCTCAAGGACAAGGAGCGCCACACGCGGCGCATCCTCACGCTCCTGCGCCAGTCCGGCGTGCTGCCGTCACGCGCGCTGGTGGACCACGCCAACGCGCGCACCGTGCGGACCATCCTGGAGGTGGGCCACTGGGCGGGGCTCACCCTGCACCCGGAGGCCCTCCAGGCGGACCGGGCGGTGGCCCTGGTGCGGCGGCTGGGCAGCGAGCGCCTGGTGCTGGACTCGGACGCGGGCGACGGCGCGGGCGACATCCTGGGGCTCGCGCGCACGGCGAACCTCCTGGGCAAGGCGAAGCTGTCCGAGCGCATCGTCCGGCGGGTCACCCGGGACAACGCCGCCCGCTTCTTCCAGATCCACGACTGAGCGCGCCATTCGCGCGCCGTGCGGGTGGAGCGCGGTGCGTTGAAAAGTGGACGCGCCCCCGGCCCTGTCAGCGCTGTAAATGCGACGGGCCCCACGCAGTGAAGCGCGGAGCCCGTGGCTTTACAACCCGTGACCCCGGGGAGGGGGCCTAGTTCATCGACGCGGAGGCAGGGGCCTCCGGGTGCAGGGTGAGGCCCTGCGCGTCCGGCGCCAGCCGCACCTGCACGGGCACGCCCTGGGAGCGGTACTCCGCGAGGGAATCCGCCGCCGCGTCGAGCAGCTGCTGGTAGCGGTCCTCCAGCTCCACCGCGATCAGAAGCATGGTCTCACCGGCGTCCGCCACGCCCGGCCGGTACACCTGGCACCGCTGGAATCGCGCCCAGCGACCGTTCTGCATCTTCACAAGCTCGCCGTCGTAAGCCATGCGCAGCACCTCTTGAGTGAAATCCGACGGACGCAATCTAGAGGCGAATCCGGGCGCTGTCATCCCCCTGTTTGAAAATTCGTAAACCCTTCGGAGTTACGGGCACTTGCCAACACTCCAGGGCATGCCCAGGGGGGCCGCGGCGGCCGGGCCCGCGCAAAATGTAAACTGGAACACTGTCAACGCGGTTAACCTGTACCGGGGTCCAATGCCGCGTCGCGCTGTCAACACTCCGTGAACCTGGCGGCCCGGGTGGGGCGGCCGGGGGGACGGGGCGGGACTGACGCGTGGCAGGCGGGAGGGGCATCCCTTAGATTCCAGCGGATGAAGTTGCCCCTGCCGTTCCGTCGCGACCGTCCCATCATTCCGTCCGCCAACGCGCAGGATCACGCGGAGCGGTTGATCGCCGAGTCCCTGCGCATGCTCGGCCAGGTGTGTTCGAAGGTCGCGGACGCCATCGAGGCGCAGCGGCTGGAGCGCCAGGGTTACGCGCACAACAGCTACCTGCGGCGCCTGGACGACGAGGAGGACGCGAAGAAGCCCTCCGGACCGGGCACGGGCGGATGACGGCTCCCCGGGAGCCTCCCGGCCACGTGCACCCGCCCGAGCCTCAGGACGACGACGCGCCCGTGCCGTGCCTGGCGTCCTCGCCGGCGCTGACCTGGCGGGAGCAGGGCATCCAGCTGCCCATGCCCGCGCTGGCGGACGAGGAAGGGCCCCGCGTGGACCCCGGCCTGCCGCCCGTCGTGGACGCGCACGTGCACCTGTTCCCCGACCGCGTCTTCGAGGCGGTGTGGCGCTGGTTCGACCGGTACGGCTGGCCCATCCGCTACAAGCTGCACACGCCCCAGGTGGTGTCCTTCCTGCTGTCCCGGGGCGTCGAGCGCGTGGTCGCCCTGCACTACGCCCACAAGCCGGGCATGGCGCGCGCCCTCAACGCCTACGTGGCCCAGGTGGCCAGGGCCGAGCCCCGCGTCATCGGCCTTGGCACCGTGTACCCGGGCGAGCCCGACGCCGTCGCCATCCTGGAGGAGGCGTTCGCCCTGGGCCTGAAGGGCGTGAAGCTGCACTGCCACGTGCAGGCCTTCTCCCCGGACGCGCCCCAGCTGCACGCGCTCTACGCGGCGTGCGCCCGGGCGGGGAAGCCGCTCGTGATGCATTCAGGGCGGGAGCCGTCCAGCCCCCAGTACCCGGTGGATCCGCACCAGCTCTGTAGCGCGGAGCGCGTGGAGCGCGTGCTGAAGGATCATCCCACGCTGAAGCTGTGCGTGCCGCACCTGGGGGCGGACGAGTTCGACGCGTACGCGCGCCTGCTGGAGCGCTACGACACGCTCTGGCTGGACACCACCATGGCGGTGGGCGGCTACTTCCCCGTGCCCCTGCCGCAGAAGGCGCTGGAGGTGCGGCCCGGGCGCATCCTCTACGGGACGGACTTCCCCAACATCCCCTATGCGTGGGACCGGGAGCTCCGGGCGCTGGCCGGGCTGGGGCTGGACGAGGCCGCGCTCGCGGGCGTGCTGGGCGGCAACACGCTGGCGCTCTACGCGGAGTGTTGAAAAGAAACGAAGGCCCTTCCGCAATGAAGGGGGCATTCCCATCTTCGACCCCATAGAATCGCGGTCCCCGAAGACGCCGCCACTCCAGAGGCTCCTGCCCATGTCGAACTTCATCCTGGTCGTCGACGACGACGCGAGTCACCGCACGCTCATCTGCGATGCCCTCCAGGAGATGGGGTATGCCACCATCGAGGCCAAGAACGGCCGCGAGGCGTTGGATCTTCTCGAGGACGACATCCCGGGCGCCGTGCTGCTGGACCTGCGCATGCCCGTCATGAGCGGCTGGGGCCTGCTGGACGCGCTCAAGAAGATGCCGCGGGCGCGCAACCTGCCCATCATCATCATCTCCGGCTACGGCTTCGAGTGGGAGGCGGAGCTCGTGGGCGCCGCCGGCTACATCTCCAAGCCGGTGGACCTGGACAAGGTGCGCACCACCGTGCAGCAGATCGTCGGGCCGCCGGAGGTGGCCATGGTGCACTGAGCCGGGAAGCGCCCGTCAGGCCGCACCATCCGTCAACCCGAGGATTGTGGGCGGCCCCTGGAGGCATGGTGTGATGGCGTCCTTCATGACGCCCCCCTCCTCCGCAGAACCGGCCGGCCCCGAGCTGGCCATCGACGCTCGCGGCCTCGTCAAGCGCTTCGGCACCTTCACCGCGCTGGACGGCCTGGAGCTTCAGATTCCGCGGGGCGCCTTCTACGCGTTCCTCGGCCCCAACGGCGCCGGCAAGTCCACCTCCATCGCGCTGCTCACCGGCGTGTACGGGCCCGACCAGGGCTCCATCCGCATGCTCGGCGTGGACGCCGTGGCGAAGCCCCTGGAGGTGAAGCAGCGCGTGGGCGTGGTGCCGGAGGAGCTGAGCCTCTTCGAGCGCCTCACCGGCCGACAGTACCTCACCTTCTGCGCGCGCATGTACGGGCTGGACGGCGCCCAGGCCGCGGCGCGCGCGGTGGAGCTGCTGGAGCTGACGGAGCTCACGTACAAGGCCGGCGCGCTGGTGTCGGAGTACTCCAAGGGCATGCGCCGCCGGCTGGCCATCGCCGCGGCGCTCATCCACGCGCCGGAGCTGGTGCTGCTGGATGAGCCCTTCGAGGGCATCGACGTGCTCGCCGCGGGCGTCATCCGGGAGCTCTTGCGCGAGCTGTCCCGCCGGGGCGTGACGCTGCTGCTCACCACGCACGTGCTGGAGATCGCCGAGCGGCTGGCCACGCACGCGGGCGTCATCCGGGGCGGGCGCATGCTGGATCAAGGCCCGGTGGAGCAGCTCCGCCAGCGCCACGGCGTGTCCTCGCTGGAGGCGGTGTTCGAGAAGCTGATCGCCGTGCCGGCCGCGCGCAACGCGAAGCTGTCGTTCTACGCGGAGCCGGCCGCGAACGTGGTGCCGCTGCGGCGGGAGTCCGCGTGAGCCGCCCGCGCCCGCCCGTCCCCGGCTTCTTCCAGCACCTGCTGCTCCTCTGGGGCCTGCGCCTGCACCTGGGCCTCAACCAGGGGCCGGGCAAGAGCCGCCTGCTCGCGGTGGCGGCGTTCCTGGGCTCCAGCGCGCCGGGCGTGCTGCTGGGCTTGAGCTTCTTCAAGCTGATGCGGCTGCCGCTCATCGTCCACAGCAACGTGTGGCCGTACTTCATCCTCAACCTGCTGTGCTTCGTCACCGCCGCCACGTGGGTGACGTGGCCGCTGTTGTCCGCGGGCGTGGATGACCACTCGGAGCTGTCGCGCTACGCGGCGTTCCCCATCTCGCCGTTCCGGCTGTTGATGGGCTCCACGGTGGCGAGCCTCTTCGAGCCGCGCGCGCTGGTGTTCTACGCGCCCCTCACCGGCGCGGCGGTGGGCTATGCGTCGCGCCACCGGCTGGCGTCGCCGTGGCTGGCGGCGGTGCTCTACGTGCTGTTCGCGCTCTTCTGCGCGGCGTGGAGCCGGGTGGGCCTCTACACGGTCATCAACGTGCTGAGGGCGAAGCACAGCGCGCGCATCATGGGCGGCGGCATGGTGGCGTTCCTGGTGGCCGCGTCGTTCATCCCGCCCATCGACACGTCGTGGCTCACCAGCGTGGGCGAGGCGGGCGTGGGCGCGCTGGACATGAGCCTCATCATCAACGCGGCGGTGGCGCTCAGCCAGGTGCCGCCGGGCTTCTTCGGGGACGGCCTGGGGCAGCTCGCGCACGGGCGCGTGGGCATCGCGCTGCTGGAGGCCTTCGGGCTCCTGTTCTTCACCGCCATGGGCATGACGGTGGCGTACGCGCTCCTGATGCGCTTCCACCGGCAGGCGGGAGGCCGCTCCGGCGGCGACCGGGGGGACGGGAAGGACAGCGACCCCTTCGCCACCACGGGCTCGCGCTTCGACACGCTCCTGCGGCGCGAGGTGCTGGACCTGTGGCGCAACCCCCGCGCGCGGCTCTTGGCGGCGGTGCCCTTCATCCTGGCCATCCTGCTGAAGCTGCTCTCCGGCCGGGACCTCTTCGTGTACCTGCTGGGCGGCAGCGCGGATGCGTGGGTGATGGGCGGCCTGAGCATCTACGGCGCGGTGGTCATCGCGTCCACGTTCTCCCAGAACACGTTCGCGTATGACGGGCACGGCTTCGCGGTGTTCCTGGCGGCGCCCATGAGCCTGGCGGACGTGCTGCGCGCGAAGAACCGGGTGCAGGGCGTGGCGGCGCTGGGGATGGCGGTGCTGGTGGGCGCCTTCTACCGGGTGTACTTCGGCTCGGGCACGCTCGTGGACTTCCTGTGCGCCATGGTCGCGGTGGCGGCGGTGGTGCCCATGCTGCTGGCCGCGGGCAACTTCCTGTCGCTGTACTTCCCGGTGAAGTTCCACGCGAGCCTCAAGCGGCGCGACCGCGTCCCCCTCACCGCGTCCATGCTGGGCATCCTCGCGGCCAGCGTGGGCTGCATGCCGTTTGGCCATGCGCTGCGGGCGGCGGGGAAGGACGGGCCGGGCTGGCAGTCCGTGGCCTTCATCGCCGCCTTCGCCGTGCTCCACTTCGGCGTCTACCTGGCGACGCGGCCCCTGGCGATGCGCCTGCTGGAGCAGCGCCGGGAGGTCGTGCTGCGCGCGGTGACGCGCGAATAGCTGGGAGCCCTCAGTACGCGACGCCGAACTTCGCGGCCTGGGCCTTCACGCTCTTCATCACGTTGGCGTCGAAGGCGTCCTCCTTGGTGGCCGCGTTCTTCGCGAGCCACTGGTCGCGCTCGGTGGCGAGCTTCGCGACCTTCTCCTCCAGCACCTTGCGCTCGGCGGCGAGCTGCTTCACCTTCGCGGCCCGCTCCTCCTTCTTGAGGCCCTTGAGCTCCTGGGGCAGCTCGTCGTCCTTGAGGGTGTCGAGCGCGGCCGGCTTCTCCAGCAGGTCCACCGCCCCCCCGATGGCCACGGGCGCGCTGCTCACCGCCGCGGCGCTGGGGGCGCTCAGGCCCGCGCCCCGGCTCTTCTTCATGTAGCTGATGCGGTCCGCGACGGCCTCCGCGGCCATGCCCTTGGTCGCCTCCGAGCGGGCGAGGTTCATCTCCCGGACCTCCTTGCGGCCGCCATAGAGCGTCTTGCCCGCCAGCTCCGCGTTCACGCGCGACAGCTCCGCGTCATAGGGCGTGGCCACCGCCACCATGCCGCCCGACGCGTCGATGGAGTCGAACGTCCCGTCCGTCAGCTTCGCCACGTAGCGCCAGGACACCTCGGTGCTCGCGTCCGCGCCGCAGCGCACCGTGTTCACCACGATGTGGCGCTCCTTCGCGCGCTTGGACCACAGCTTGAAGTCCCAGGCGGCCTCGCGCTCGGCGGGGGGCGCGTCGCCCACCAGGAAGACGACCTTCATCACCTCGCGGTCCTGGCTCCACTTGAGCAGCGACACGGCCTCTCCCAGGCCGCGCCCCACGTGCTCCGGGAAGTCCCCGCCCCCGTTCGCCTCCAGCTTGCGCAGCTCCGCGAACATGGAGTCCATGTCGTCGCTCAGCTCGAAGCGCTTCGTCACGTAGGCGTCCCCCACGTCCCGGTACGCCACCAGCGCCACCTTGAGGTGCGGCGTGGGCTTGCCCTTCGCGATGCGCGACGCGATGGAGAAGATCTTCTGCTTCGCGCCCTCCAGCAGGCCGCCCATGGACCCCGTCGTGTCCAGCACGAAGGCCACTTCGATTTCGGGCCGCGCACCCTGCGGCTGCACCTGCGCGCCCTGGCCCTGCGCCTGCGCGCCCTGCACGGAGGGCTTCGCTTCGGCGGCGGGCGGGGGCTTCACGGGCGGATTGGCGTGGACGGGCGTGACGGCCCAGGCGGAGGTGGCGGACAGACCGGTGGCGAGCGCGGCCGTCAGGACGGCCCGCGAGAGGGGCTTCAGGTTCATGGGTGTGGGCTCCGGAAACGGACGTCGCGGGCGGGTTTTTCCGCACCGCCTGCTCCTGTAACGGACAGGCCCGCCGGAAGGTCTAAGCCCCCGGTTGCGGCCCCCGGAAACCGGCGTTACGCCCCGGGTCCGTGCGCGTCTTCCACCTCGACAGGTACTCCGTCCCCCTGCCCGACGGGCACCGCTTCCCCATGGAGAAGTACCGGCTGCTGCGCGAAATCCTGCTCGCGCGCGGCATCCTGCCCCGGCCGCCTTCCACGAGGCCCCCCGCGCGGAGCGGGCCGACCTGGAGCGCGTGCACACCCCGCGCTACCTGGACGCCTTCTTCGGCGGCACCCTCACGGACGCGGAGCTGCGCCGGCTGGGCTTCCCCTGGTCCCCCTTGCTCGTGGACAACGCGCGCGCGTCCGTGGGCGGCACCCTGGCCGCGGCCCGCGCCGCCCTGGAGGACGGCTTCGGCGCGAACCTGGCCGGCGGCACGCACCACGCCTTCCCGGACCACGGGGAGGGCTTCTGTGTCTTCAACGACATCGCCGTGGCCATCCGCGTCCTCCAGGCGGAAGGGGCCCTCCGCCGCGCGGTGGTGGTGGACCTGGACGTGCACCAGGGCAACGGCACCGCGGCCACCTTCGCGAATGACGCGTCCGTCTTCACCTTCTCCATGCACGGCGAGCACAACTTCCCCTTCCGCAAGCAGCCCTCGCATCTGGACCTGGGGCTGGAGGACGGCGTGGGGGACGCGGAGTACCTGGCCGTGCTCGACGCCCACCTGCCCCACGTCCTGGAGTCCGCGCACGCCGACCTGCTCTTCTTCCAGGCCGGCGTGGATCCGCTGGCGGAGGACACCCTGGGCCGGCTGTCGCTCACCCACGCGGGGCTGCGCGAGCGAGACCTGCGCGTCATGCGCGCGGCGAAGGAGCGCGGGCTCCCCGTGGTGCTCACCCTGGGCGGCGGCTACGCGAGGCCGCTGGCGCCGTCGCTGGAGGCCCACGTCGGGACTTATCTCGCGGCGTGTTCGTTGTTCCGCTGACGCCCGCCGTCCCCCGGGCCGCTTGCGGGTGCTCGCGCCCCGGCCCCATGCTCACCCCTGCCTCCCACCCCTGGAGCCCGCTCATGTCGCGTCCCCTTCCCCGTCTTGCCACCCTCGCCTGCGCGCTGGCCCTGGGCTGCGGCAGCGGCGGGCCCTTCTACCGTCTGGACTGGGGAGGCGCGGACACCATCACCGCCGCGCCCGGCGACTCCGTCCCCTATGAGATCGCCGTCCAGCGCATCGCGGACAACCTGGGCGAGGTGCGCGTCAGCGCGGCCAGCGCCCCCGCGGGCGTCACCTTCGGCCCGGCGTTCTCCCTCCCGGAGGGGGAGACCATCGTCAAGGCCACTCCCACGCTCACGGTGGACCCCAGCGTCACGGCCTACGGCGTGGGCGCGCTGCAGCTCGTCGCCGAGGACCCCGCCAACAACGTCACCGCCACCAGCGGCATCGCCGTGGTCATCCTCCAGCCGCCCGAGCCCAATGAGGCCTTCTCCATCTCCGTGGAGCCGCGCCAGGTGAACCTGACGCCGGGCCAGTCCGGACAGGTGACGGTGACGGTGACGCGCGCGGAGGGCTTCACCGGCCCGCTCACCCTCACGCTCGAGACCCCCTCCAACACCACGCGGCTCGGCATCGACCCGGTCACCCTGGCCGCGGGCGAGACGACCGCGCAGGTGCGCGTCACGACGGACCGCTCGCTCTCCGTGCTGCCCTACGTGGTGAAGTTCGTGGCCACCGACGAGCAGGGGCGCACCGCCAAGACGGGCTTCACGTTCAACCTGAACCTCACCTGAGGCCCGCGAGGCCAGCATCAAGCCAGGTCGAACAGCAGCGCCTCCGTGGGCGTCGTCGCTTCCA
The DNA here is from genome assembly GCF_046520365.1 of Corallococcus sp. 4LFB. Lineage (NCBI taxonomy): Bacteria > Pseudomonadati > Myxococcota > Myxococcia > Myxococcales > Myxococcaceae > Corallococcus > Corallococcus sp. 4LFB. Next base: position 13,649 of record NZ_JBKGHJ010000046.1, on the reverse strand, counting down.
GCATCAGCGCCGTCTCCTCCGACACCGCCACGCCGTCACCGGCCTTGAGCGCCACGCCGTTGAGCGTGGCCTCGCCCCGGATGACCTGGAGCCAGGCGTGGCGGCCGGGCTTGAGCGCGGACTCCACCCGCTGGCCCACGCCCAGCTCCGTGGCGGACAGCACCACGTCCTGGTGCACCGTCAGCGACCCGTCCCGTCCGTCGGGCGACGCCACCACGCGCAGGCGGCCCTGGCGCTCCTGGGGCGCGAAGCGCTTCTGCTCGTAGCCCGGGGGCAGGCCCTGGCGGTCCGGCAGCAGCCATATCTGCAAGAAGTGCAGCGGCGCATCCAGCGGGTTCATCTCGCTGTGCACCACGCCCGTGCCCGCGCTCATGCGCTGCACCTCGCCCGGGCGGATGAGGGCGCGCGTGCCCAGGCTGTCCTCGTGCTCCACCGCGCCGCTCACCACGTAGGTGAGGATCTCCATGTCCCGGTGCGGGTGCTGGCCGAAGCCCCGGCGCGGCGCGACGGTGTCCTCGTTGATGACGCGCAGCGCGCGGAACCCCATGAAGTCCGGGTCGTAGTAGTCCGCGAACGAAAAGGTGTGGTGGGTGTCGAGCCAGCCGTGCTCCGCGTGGCCCCGCGCTTCCGACGTCCGGACGTACATCATGCGGGTGCTCCCTCCTCCTGCCGGTGTCACCGCCAGGTGTCAGGAGAGCAGTACCGATGGCGTCCCCCCGGCGCTACCTTGAGGACCGACATGACGCCGACCCTGCCCATCGCTCCCCCAGCACGACGCCAGGCCGCCCGGGAGGCCCTCGCCCTGGATGACGAGGCCCTGCTGAAGGTCTGCGACGTGGAGTTCTTCATCGCCTCCGGACCCGGCGGCCAGCACCGCAACACCACCGCCAGCGGCGTGCGCCTCACCCACCCGCCCACGGAGCTGTCCGTCACCGCCACCGAGCGCCGCAGCCAGTCCCAGAACAAGGACGCCGCCGTGCGCCGCCTGCGCGCGGGCCTGCAGGCCCTCACCTTCGTGCCCAAGGTCCGCAAGGCCACCCGCCCCACCCTGGGCTCCAAGCGCAGGCGCCTGGAGGAGAAGAAGCGCACCTCGCAGAAGAAGGCCGGCCGGGGCGGCAGGCTGGGCGACCAGGCCTAGCGCCGCTATGCAGGACGTGCGGACCTCGCAAGCTTTGCGTAGCCGCTGACACCGCCTGCCCACAACGGCACGGTTTCTTTCCAGGGCCCTCCCAGCAGGGGAGCCCTCCGCCGCCAGGGCACACCGTGTGCACACCGAGGGTGACCCCTGACCCCAGGGGGTCTGTTGGCCCCCAACCCCCGGTGAACCCTTGGCTCCCCTCTCCTCCAGAATCTCCGCGTCGCGGCGAATCCTGCTGGGCCTGGCGCTGCTGACGGCGCTGCCGGCCTCCGCCACGGACATCGTCACCTTCAGCCAGGGCGCGCTCATCATCCCGGAGCAGGCGACCTTCCAGCAGGGCTGCGGAAGCCTGTCGGCCTACGGCCTGGTGTGGCGCCTCCTGCAGTCCAACGAGGCGGGCGGCTTCAACGCCAACCACCCGGTGACGGTGTACCTGGCCATCGACGACACGAAGCGGTCCCCCAACCGCTGCGTGCCCACCAACAAGCACCTGCCGCCGTCGCCGAACAACGGCCAGTGGAACGACCCCAGCTGGAACGACGGCTGCGACTTCCACATCAGCCGCTCGGACGCGGCGCCCGTCGTGCCGGTGCCGCCCCTGCAGGCGCTGCCCGCCGGGGGCCTGTTCCCCGAAGCGGACGTGGACAACTTCACCACCAGCACGGCCGAGGCGCGGCCGAACTTCACGCGCGCGACGCTGAACACCGCCAGCAACTTCCGCGACGTCCAGTACATGGGCGGCGCGTTCATCATCGACGCGAAGGACGCGAAGAACGCGCTCGACTTCCTGAACTCCTCCACCGGGCCGGACGCGCCGAACAAGTTCCGCACGCCGTGCGACTGCGACACGTTCACCAACGGCAGCGGCTGCTTCTACGTGCGCATGCACCAGGCCACCATCGAGTTCAACGCGCCCATCGGCCGGCGCCTCAACCGCGTGCCCCCGAAGATCGCCCTGCTGGACCGGGACGACCACGACTCCGGCGACCACTCCTACGTGAAGGGCGGCATGCTGGACGACTACCTGCGCAACGCGGGCCTGGACTTCCCGGGCGCGGGCGGCTGTCCCCAGGGCACCACGAAGACGTGCACCCGCAACGGCGGGCAGCCCGGCCTCATCTACGACGCGCTCCACGCCAACGCGGACCTAGTCTCCACCTCCGCGTTCCCCCACGGCCTGCTCAACGCCGTGGACCCGGCCACCCAGCGCCCCCGCTACCGCGTGTTCTGGGCGCCGCACTGGGAGCTGGGCGACAGCACGCGCCCCGAGTACCGCGACAACGGCGACGGCGCCGCCAACCAGGCGGAGAACGTCCTCAACAACATCGCGTTCTTCACCAACCAGCGCGGCAACGGCCTGTTCGCCGAGTGCGCCAGCATCTGGTCCTACGAGCACACCCAGCGCCCGGACAGCTCGCTGGTGCCGTCCTCGCGCTTCCAGGGCGACGGCGTCTTCGAGAAGAACAAGCTCGACAACGGCGCCAGCTGGAACGGCCGCAACTGCACGGACCCCGACTACCGCAACGAGTCCTCGCCGCGGCCCGCGTGCATCCTCTACCCCAACCCGGGCGACCCCTTCTCCCAGCTGGGGGACTTCCGCTTCAACAACGTGGCGGGCCACACGGAGAACTACCGGACGACCTACAAGAACGGCGTGCGGCGGCTGGCGGTGAGCTGGAAGGACTACGCCCCCGGCAACCAGTACGACAACGCGACGCAGGTGGCGGCGGACGTGGACCATCGCGGCCACGACTTCTTCTCCTTCAACCAGAAGGACAATGATCCGCAGAAGGCCACCGTCGTCTACCTGGCGGGCCATGACTTCAAGGGGAGCGTCGCGGGCACGCGCATCGTGCTCAACACGCTGCTCAACCTGGGCAGCGAACCGCTGCAGAGCGAGCGCACCGTGTCCGCGCCGGTGGCGCTGGACGACACCAACGGCAGCGACAGCAACGGCTCGCGCGCCCTCCTGTTCAAGACGTCCTACAACGCCGTGACGGGCTACCCGCCCGGCGCGGACACGTACACGCCCGCGCAGGGCTCGCACTGGGTGTTCCCCTACTACCCGGGCACGCTGCGCGCGCACTCGCTCATTGGCGGGGACGCGCTCGCCAACGGGGAGAACTCGCTGTCGGACGGCACCCTGTGGAACGCGGACGCGCGCCTGCCCGCGCCCGGCGACCGCAACCTCTTCACCTACTTCGGCGGCGAGGTGACGCAGAACCCGCCGCTGGGCGCCGGCCGCTCCGCGCCGCACGGGGTGCTGCAGGTGGGCTGGCAGCCGGAGGAGGTCTCCGGCACGCGCATCAACAAGAGCTACGGCACGGCCCCCAACCCCAACTGCGTGGACGTGCTGAAGCTCAGCCGCGCCCAGGCCCGCGACGGCACCTTCCGCTACGACTTCGTGAAGGGCGGCGACGGCGTCTGTGACCTGCAGCAGGCGACGCAGTACTCGCCGCAGCTGGGCGGCTCCGACTTCGGCATCACGAACGAGCTCATCAACAAGGGGCAGCTGCTCAACGACTTCAACGCGGTGGCGATGATGCTCCAGCGCGTGCGCGGCTACTGCTACGCCACGGTGTCCGGCCGCGACGGCGCCAACGAGACGCCCATCCTCCAGCCCACCAACGCGCAGTGCAACAACGACGCCGCGGACAACAAGGCGCACCTGGGCGGCTTCATCCACTCGTCGCCCGTGGTGGTGCCCGCCAGCACCTTCATCCCGGACCGCAACGCCGCGCGGCCCACGGTGGCCTACGCGGCGGGCCTGGACGGCCAGGTCCACGCCTTCTACGTCTCCGGCGGCGCGCGCTACGACGGCCCGGCGGAGGCGCTCCAGTTCCCCAACCCGGACGCCAGCGCGCGCTTCAAGACGGACTTCGCCCAGCGCTTCCGCAACGGCACCACGCCCCTGCCCGGCACGGAGCTCTGGAGCTTCCTGCCGGCCACGCAGCTGTCGGGCCTGCGCAACAACACCGCGCGGGTGAACAGCGCGCCCGTCGTCTTCGACGTGTTCGCGGACTTCGTGGGCACCGGCCGCCGGGAGTGGCACACGGTGCTCGTCGCCAACGTGGGCCAGACGGGGCGCGACCTGTTCGCCCTGGACGTGACGAACCCGCTCAAGCCCGTGCTGCTGTGGCACCTGGTGGGCAGCCACTACGCCACCTCCAGCGCGCCGCACGCCGTGGTGGCGCTGGCGGACCGGGGCCTGGGCGGCACGGACTGGACGTACACCTGGGACGAGGACTCCAGCCTCTTCCTGCTGCCGCCGCGCGCGGACCCGGGCCGCGCCCCCAGCGGCCTCTATGACTACAGCGGCCTGGGCGGCTCGCGCGGGCTGTCCGTGGGCGTGAGCTGGGCGGGCTGTCGCCCGTGTACACCGTCTTCGTCGCCTCCAGCAGCTCCGGCGCGCCGGCGGTGACGGGCTCGCCGGGCTCTCCCGCCAAGGGCGTGCAGGTGTTCGCCATCGACGTGGCCACCGGCCAGAAGCTGTGGCAGTGGCAGCAGGCCTACGCCAGCAGCGTGGACAACAGCGCGCCGGCCGCGCCCACCGTGTCGCAGGACTCGAGCGGCGCCGCGCGCCTCTACGTGGGCGACATGGAGGGCCGGCTCTGGGAGCTGGACGCGTCCACCGGCATGAACGTCAACGTGGCGCGCCTGGGCCCCGTGTGCAGCGACGCCGCGCCCTGCAAGTACACGGCGATGAACATTGGCGGGCTGCCCGTCACCAGCCAGCCCATCAGCACCAACGTGGGCCTGGCGCGCATCCCACGCGACGCGGCGGACACCTCCGCCTTCGGGCAGTACAAGGGCAAGGTGGTGGCCCTGGTGGGCACCGCCGGCATGGACTGGGTGCCGGACTCCGTGGGGGGCCGCTTCCACGCGCTGCTCCTGGACGCCGGCCTGCGCCTGCCCCTGGGCGTGGACGGCAAGCGGCTGGACGGCTCGCCCATCAGCGCGAACCTGGCCCACACCGAGGCCACCACCTACGGCGTCCTCCAGGAGCCCGCGCCCTTCCCCCTCGTGTTCGCCGCGCCCGAGCACGTCTACGGCAACATCACCATCGCGGGGCGCACCGCGTACTTCAGCACCGCGGAGGAGTCCGTGAACGACCCCATGCTGCTGAGCGCCTCCGTGCGCGGCCACACGTACAGCCTCGACCTGGGCGACACGCCCACCGCGCAGGGGGACATCCAACCGATGAGCGGCGCGTCGCTGGCCAACTACGGCGGCGTGGCCGTCTACCACCGCGACAGCGGCGGCACGTCCCAGGACTACATCGTGGGCGCGGAGGTGAGCGCCCTGCGCGTCACGCGCATCGACAACGGGAGCAACGAGGGGGCCTCCAGCCCCACCTCGAAGAACTCCGTGGCCGGCGAGAACGGCGTGCTCTACCAGCTCCTCAACTGGAGCCAGAGGTTCCTCGAATGAGAGCCCTTCCCTCTTCCTCCCGCCGGGGCAGCGGCCTGCTGGAGGTGCTCATCTCCATGAGCGTCCTGGCGCTGGCGGCCGTGGGCGCCGTGATGGGCATGGTGGCCGCCACCCGCGACGTGAAGGACGGCCAGGTGCTCCAGGGGCGGCGCATGCTGCTGGAGGCGCGCGTCCAGCGGCTGTGGCTGGCGTCCAAGCTGGAGCTGGCGAACCAGGCCGTCGCGCGGCCCGCCATCTACCCGTCGGAGCTGGCCCTGGGCGCGGCGCCCTGGCAGCTGGACCCCAGCACGCCGCAGGCGGGCGACGTGGGCACCGGCGCCTACTTCCGCGTGCGCCCCACGGGCCAGGTGGAGCCGGCGCTGGACGTGCCCAGCGGCACGCCCTGCGACGCCACCACCCCGGACACGGTGCTGCCCCGCGACGTCTACTGCCGGGAAATCCTCGTGACGCAGGGGCTGCCCAGGGACCTGCCGCCCGCGGCCCAGGCCCTGGTGCCCGCCGGGGCCCTGCCCTTCACCTTCTGGACGCGCGCGTTCCGCAAGGGCGACAGCCTGGAGCGCGCCATCGTGCACAGCGAGGTGTTCGTCCAATGAGGCTCCGGTCGAAGCTCCGGGCGAAGACGCGCGGCATGACGCTGCTGGAGACGATGGTGGCCGCGGCGCTCGCCACCATCATCCTCGCGGCGGCCACGGCGCTGCTGCTGGCGGGCGGGCGCGTGGTGCACAACACGGAGCACGTGGCGGACAGCCACGACCACGCGCGGCTCGCGGGAGAGACGCTGCTGTCCGCGGTGCGCCAGGCCGGCGCGGGCATGTCCGAGGGCCTCTGGGTGGTGTCCGGCGGAACGCCCCAGCGCATCAACCCGTCTTCGGCGGGGACGGCGCGGGCACGGGCGTGCTCGCCGCCACCACGTCCGGCAACGCGCCGGGCACGGACGGCAGCGACGACCTGTGGCTGGTGGTGCCGGACCGCAACTACCTGGGCCGCGACTGCGCGCCGGGCGCGGCGATGTCGGTGGTGAAGAGCGGCACCGGCCCCATCGAGGTCAACTGCGTGGGCACGCCCAGCGGCGCCGCGCCCGCCAACCCGATGCTGGTGGCCAGCAACATGAAGAGCGGCGCGCTGCTCACCCAGGCGTCGGTGACGAGCACCCCGCCCACGGCCACGGTGAACTACCTGGAGGCCGGCGTGCCGGGCTTCTCCAACGCGCCCCACAAGGGCGGCTTCCAGCGCACGGACATGGTGTACCCCGTGCGGCTGTTGCACTTCTTCATCGGGACGAACCCGGTCAACGGCCGCAAGGCGCTGATGCGCGCGGAGGGCAAGCCCGGCGGTGACGTGGCGGGGCGCCCCTTCGTGGACATGGGCGCCCCGGTGGTGGTGCAGGACTTCGTGGAGGACCTCCAGGTGGCCTTCGGCGTCGACGCCACGAACTCGGGCGACCCGGCCCACTACGACTTCCAGAACGGCTTCAAGCCCGAGTACACGCCGGGCCTGCGCTCGGTGCGCGTCAGCGTGGTGGCCACGGGCCGCTCGTCCCGCCGCGACACGCGGGACCAGGCCGTCCTCTCCGAGGACCTGCCGCTCACGGTGGAGAACCACACGCCCGCCGCCGTCCCCGCGGACGGCTACTTCCGCAGCCTCTTCTCGCGCCGGGCGGAGCTGCCCAACCTGGCCTCGGCCAGCCTGTGAGTCCGTCCTCCGTGAGGTCCTCCGCCATGTCCCCGCGCCCTTCGTCCAGAGCCCCCCGCGCCACCCGCGGCGCCACGCTGCTGCTCGTCGTGCTGCTCGTCACCGTGCTCCTGGGCCTGGTGGCGGGCGTGATGGCCTACGCCAGCAGCGAGCGCACGCGCGCCGTGACCTCCAGCCGCACGGGCCAGCGCCAGGGCTGCGCGGAGAGCGGCCTGCAGCTGGCGCGCGCCTACTTCGGCCGCAACTTCGCGAAGTGGAACACCTTCCTGGGCGCGCCGTCCGTCTACGACCCCATCGCCTCGCCCACCAACCCGTCGCCCGCCAACCCGCGCACCGCCGCCGGCCGCGCGGCCATCAAGGCGGTGAACCCGGCGCTGTTCGCGGACCTGGACGGCGACGGCAAGGACGACGTGTACCTCTACGTCCGGGACAACGAGGACGAGCTCAAGCCGCTCCCCCCCGAGTGGAACCGCGACAATGATCAGAACGTCGTCGTGGGCGCCCTGTGCATCAGCGAGACGCTGATTCCGCGCCGGGGGGACAACAACCAGCTGGACCCCAACGCGCTCGCCGTGGAGGGGCTGCTCAAGTCCAGCGGCGGCGGCGAGGTCTACTCGGCGCAGGCGGGCGGCGGCACGGGCTCCGGCAACATGAACCATTGAGCCGTGAGCCCGCCGGGCGTGCGAAGCTCGGGCCCATGCCCACGCTCGAAGACGCCATCGCCCTGGCGGTGGCCGCGCACCAGGGTCAGCGCGACAAGGCAGGACAGCCCTACATCCTCCACCCCCTGCGGGTGATGCTGCGTCTGTCATCCGACGCGGAGCGCACCGCGGCCATCCTCCACGACGTGGTGGAGGACACGCCGTACACGCTGGAGCGCCTGCGGGAGATGGGCTACCCGGAGGACGTGCTGTCCGCGCTGGACTGCCTGACGAAGCGCGAGGGCGAAAGCTACGAGGCCTTCATCGAGCGGCTGCGCCCCCACCCCCTGGCCCGCCGCGTGAAGCTGGCGGACCTGGAGGACAACATGGACGTGCGCCGGCTGAAGGACGTCACGCCCAAGGACGCCGAGCGCCTGTCGCGCTACGTGGCCGCCTGGACGCGCCTGCGCGCGGAGTAGCGCGGGAAAGACGACGGCCCGGCGACCCTCGGCGTGAAGCGAGGGCGGCCGGGCCGCGAACCAGCATGACGCGCGCGCCTTACGCCTTGGCGAGCTGGCGGAGCACGTACTGGAGGATGCCGCCGTTGCGGTAGTAGTCGAGCTCGTTCGGCGTGTCGATGCGGCACAGCGCCGTGAACTCGATGGGGCCCTTCTCACCGGTGGCCTTCACGGTGAGCTTCTTCTGCGGCGCCAGCCCCTCCGCGATGCCGGTGATCTCGAACGTCTCGTGGCCGGTGAGGCCCAGCGACTGCGCGTCCTGGCCCGCCTCGAACTGCAGGGGCAGCACGCCCATGCCCACGAGGTTGGAGCGGTGGATGCGCTCGAAGCTCTTGGCGATGACGGCCTTCACGCCCAAGAGCTGCGTGCCCTTGGCCGCCCAGTCGCGGCTGGAGCCCGTGCCGTACTCGGCGCCCGCGAGCACCACGAGCGGGGTGTTGTCCGCCTGGTACTTCATGGACGCGTCGTAGATGCTCATCCGCTCGCGCGTGGGGATGTGCACCGTGACGCCGCCCTCCACGCCCGGAACGAGCAGGTTCTTCAGGCGGATGTTGGCGAAGGTGCCGCGCACCATCACCTCGTGGTTGCCGCGGCGCGCGCCGTAGGAGTTGAAGTCCTTGGGCTCCACGCCCTCCGCCATGAGGTACTTCGCGGCGGGGCTCGTCTTCGCGATGTTGCCCGCGGGGGAGATGTGGTCCGTCGTGACGGAGTCACCCAGGAGCGCCAGCACGCGCGCGCCCTTGATGTCCTGCACGGCCTTGGGCTCCTTCGGGAGGTTCTCGAAGAAGGGCGGCTTGCGCACGTAGGTGGACTTCTCATCCCACTTGAACGTGGAGCCCTTGCTCACCTGGAGCTGCTGCCAGAGCGCGTCGCCTTCCATGGCGTTGGCGTACTGGCTGCGGAACTGCTCCGGCTTCACGGCCGTGCGGATGGTCTCCTTGATCTCCTCGTTGGACGGCCAGATGTCCTTGAGGAACACCGGGCGGCCGTTGGGGTCGGTGCCCAGCGGCTCGTTGTCCAGGTCGCGGCCCACTTCACCGGCCAGCGCGTACGCCACCACGAGCGGGGGGCTCGCCAGGTAGTTCATGCGCACGTGCGGGTTGATGCGGCCCTCGAAGTTGCGGTTGCCGGACAGCACGGCCGCCACCACCAGGTCGCCCTCCACCACGGCGTTGGACACGGACTCCGGCAGCGGGCCGGAGTTGCCGATGCAGGTGGTGCAGCCGTAGCCCACGACGTGGAAGCCCACGGCCTCCAGGTAGGGCAGCAGGCCCGCGTCGCGCAGGTACTCCGTCACCACGCGGCTGCCCGGGGCCAGGGACGTCTTCACCCAGGGCTGCGGCTTGAGGCCCTTCTCCACGGCCTTCCTCGCCAGGATGCCCGCGGCCACCAGCACGGCCGGGTTGGACGTGTTGGTGCAGGACGTGATGGACGCGATGACCACCGCGCCGTGGCCCACCTGGTAGCTCTGCTTGCCCGCCTTCACGGTGACGGACTGGGCCAGCCGCTCCGGGGCCACCGGGGCCGCGGGGGCCTTCGCGCCGCCCTTGGGGCCCTCGTCGTCCTCGCCCTTGCTCTTGCCGGCGGACAGCATCTCCACCAGCGACGCCTCGTACCCGGCCTTCATGTCCTTCAGGGGCACGCGGTCCTGCGGGCGCTTGGGGCCCGCGAGGCTGGGCACCACGGCGGCCAGGTCCAGCGCCAGCGTGTCGCTGAAGAGCGGCTCCTGGGCGCCGGCGTTGAACCACAGGCCCTGCTCCTTCGCGTACGCCTCCGTCAGCGCCACCACGTCATCCGGGCGGCCGGTGAAGCGCAGGTAGTTGCAGCTCTCCTCGTCCACCGGGAAGAAGCCGATGGTGGCGCCGTACTCCGGGGCCATGTTCGCGATGGTGGCGCGGTCCGGCAGCGACAGGTTCTTCAGGCCCTCGCCGTAGAACTCCACGAACTTGCCGACGACGCCCTTCTTGCGAAGCATCTGCGTGACCGTGAGCACCAGGTCCGTGGCCGTCGCGCCCGCGGGCAGCTTGCCGGTGAGCTTGAAGCCCACCACCTGCGGAATCAGCATCGTGATGGGCTGGCCCAGCAGCGCGGCCTCCGCCTCGATGCCGCCCACGCCCCAGCCCACCACGCCCAGGCCGTTGATCATCGTGGTGTGGCTGTCCGTGCCCACCAGCGTGTCCGGGTACACCGTCTTGCCCTGGCGGAACGTCACCTGCGCCAGGAACTCCAGGTTCACCTGGTGGCAGATGCCGATGTCCGGCGGCACGACGCCAAAGCCCTTGAACGCGCTCTGGCCCCAGCGCAGGAAGGCGTAGCGCTCGCGGTTGCGCTCGAACTCCAGCTCCGCGTTCTCCTTGAAGGCCGCGGTGGTGGCGAACGAGTCGATCTGCACCGAGTGGTCGATGACCAGGTCCGCCGGGTTGCGCGGGTTGATCTTCGCGGGATCACCGCCCATGGCGGCCAGGGCCTCGCGCATGGCGGCCATGTCCACGACGGCCGGCACGCCGGTGAAGTCCTGGAGCAGCACGCGCGCGGGGTGGAAGGAGATCTCCGTCTCCGGGGCGGCCTTGGGGTCCCAGGCGAGCATCTTCTCGATGTGCTCGCGCTTGACGACGCGGCCGTCCTCGTTGCGCAGCAGGTTCTCCAGCAGGACCTTCAGCGAGAACGGGAGGCGGTTGACCGCCGGGTGGGCCTTCGCCAGCGTGGCCAGGCTGAAGTAGTCGTAGGTGGCCGAGCCGACCTTGAGCTGGGCCTTGGTGCCGAAACTGTCCGTCATGTGCGTTGCCGTCCTTCCGTGCCGGAATGACGCAACTTCTAGGCGTGTCCCCCCCGGCATGCAAAGGGTTCCTGCACTGCGTTGAAGACGGTGGACGGTTGCCTTGGCCCCCGGGCTTACGGCCCCGCTCAGAGCGCCTTGCGGAAGAAGTACAGCACGCGCTCCACGGCCTTCTGCCAGAGGGGCCGGCGGCGGAAAGCGGCCAGGTCCACCTCGCGGCAGTTGCCGCAATCCAGACGGAACGAGTCCTCCAGCTCGCGCCCCAGCCGGGGATCCGCGAAGACGGCATTCACTTCGTGGTTGAAGGCCAGCGACAACCGTTCCAGGTTGAACGACCCGATGGTGCCCCACACGCCGTCCACGACGGCCGTCTTGGCGTGCAGCACGCCCCGGCGCCACTCGAAGATGCGGATGCCGGCCTCCATCAGCGGCTCGTAGAAGGCGCGCGTCGCGTGCTCGAGGAACGGGTGGTCGCTCTTGCCCCCGTTGAGCAGCAGGCTCACCTCCACGCCGCGCGTCGCCGCGTCCTTGAGCGCGGCCACCATGCGCCGGTCCGGCACGAAGTAGCCCGCGGCGATGAGCACGCTGGCCCGCGCGCGCTGGATGGCGTGCAGGTACGCGCGGTGGATGCTGCGGCGGCTGGACAGCACCGCCAGTCCCACGTCCCCCCGGGGCAGCAGGGCCCTGGGCGCGTGCGCCCCGCCGCGGATGCGGCGGCGCAGCCGGCTCAGGCGGTCGCGGAACATCATCCGCCACGTGGCCAGGAAGCGCCGCTCCAGCTCGTGCACCGCCGGGCCTTCAATCCGCAGCACGTCGTCGCGCCACGCCACGCCCTGCCCCTCCGGGGCCCAGTGCGCCGCGATGTTCACCCCGCCCGTGAAGGCCACCGTGCCGTCCACCACCAGGATCTTCCGGTGGTCCCGGCGCAGCAGGTGGCGCAGCCCGCGCTGGAGGCTGAAGGGCTTGAACGCCCGCACGTCCACGCCGCGCTGGCGCAGGCCCTCGAAGAAGCTCTTGCGGCTGGTCCACGAACCGACGGCGTCGTAGAGCACCTTCACGTGCACGCCGCGCTCGGCGGCCTCCGCCAGCGCCTGGCCGAAGAGCTCGCCCACCGCGTCGGTGACGAACATGTACGTCTCCAGGCGGATGGAGCGGCGCGCGCGGCGGATGGCCTCCAGCATCTCCGGGTAGGCCTCCACGCCGTCGCGCAGCAGGCGGCACGCGTTGCCCTGGAGGGTGGGGTGGTGCTGCGGCAGGTAGTAGCGGGCGAGCAGGCGCCGGGACACCCCGTCGCTCCACACCGGAGCGTGCTCGGGCACCGGCCCCGCCGGGCGCGCCAGTCCGGGCGCCGCGGGAACCAACCCTTCCGTCTGTCCCTCCTCCCCCGCCAGCTCACGCATCACCCTCTTGAGGGTGGGAACGGGGGGAGGGACCGGCAACCCGGACGGGCCCTGCCCGCCTCCCTGGCGGGGTTGCACCGTCCGCCAGACAACGGCCGGGACTACAGGCCGTATTCGATGCGCTTGTTCTCCGCGCGCGTGGCGCACGGCTGGTCGTACTCGGGGAAGTACTCGCGCATGTGGTCCAGCGTGGAGGCGGCCTGCTTGTAGTGGCCCTGGTTGTAGTAGCCCTCCACCTCCAGCAGCAGCTTGGAGCAGGTGCGGTCCAGCTCCATCTGCGCGCGCTTCATGGCCTCCTGGGCCTCGAAGTAGAGGTCCGGCTTGGGGTCCGGGTGGGCTTCCAGCATCAGCCACGCCTCGCGGAAGGACTTCCAGGCCTCGTAGCGGTTGCGCGCGCCGATGTCCGGCGTGTCGAAGTTCTTGCGGCCCTTCTTGAAGGACTCGTTGGCGGTCTGGATGAGCTGCTGCGTGGAGAGCTGCTCCGGGAGCAGCGCGCGCTCCACCCAGACGTTCCACACGCGCCAGGTGTCCTCGCCGGGCGGGTTGCGGGTGTTGTCGAAGATGATGCGGTTGGGCTCGCCCTTGCGCAGCTGCTGGGGCGGGATCATCAGCTCCAGCGAGCGCTCCTGGCTGGCCATCGTGTCCGGGGGCACCTTGCCCACGTCCACGCCGTTGACGCTCACCACCACCTCGTCCTTGGAGATGCCCTGGGCCTGGTAGTGGAGGATGACCACCGCGCGCGTCGCGGCGACGAACTCCCACTCGAAAACCTTCATGTCCGGCCGGTTCCAGGTGACGCCGTCGCCCAGGCCGAACGAGTCGTTGATGGGCTGGTTGGACAGGCGCACGGGCTCCTCGCCCTTCTGCACCTTGTCGTCGCCGCCCAGCACCAGCCAGTACATGAGGGCGAAGAGGCCCAGCACCACCACGCCGCCGCCGGCCATCACGCCCGCGCGGACCTTGGAGTTCGCCTCCGCCCAGAACAGGCGCAGGTTGGCCACCAGGCCCGGCGTCTCACGGCGGATGCGGGCGCGCTCGGCCGCGGACAGGCCG
>NZ_JBKGHJ010000469.1:0-6503 GCF_046520365.1 Corallococcus sp. 4LFB | reverse complement strand
CTCGAATCGAGCGCGACCGCATCGGAGGCGGCTGCCTGCGCGGATTCGCCGGACTGCCAATCCGTGGCGACCTCGCTCGAATCGAGCGCGACCGCATCGGACGTGGCTTCCGCTGGCGTGCCGGTGCCGGACTGCCAATCCGTGGCGACGTCGTTCGAACCGAGAGCGATCTCCTCGGCCGGGGTCTCACCACCGGACTGCCACCCGGTCGCGACGTCGTTCGTTCCGAGCGCCATCTCCTCGGCCGCCGGAGTCTCGCCGCTGGTTTGCCAATCCGTGGCAACGTCACCTGCGCTGAGCGGGAGCTCCTCAGCCGCCGCGGTCGTCTGCCACTCCGCCGCGACATCAGCGGTGCCCGCCGCGGCCTGATCCCCGGACTGCCACTCCGTGGCGACGTCGCCCGCGTGCAGGGCGATCTCCTCCGCGGGCACCTCGGTGGCCGCGGCGCTGTCGGTCCACGCCTCCGCGATGTCACCCGCGCCGAGCGCGATCTCTTCCGCGGGCTCCGGCGCTCCAGCGACAGGGGCCGCATCCGCCCCCCACGCTCCCGCCGTCTCCGTGGCGACCGCCTGCGCCTCCTCGCACGGCCTCTTCCGCGGGCGCGGCGGGCTCCGCCGTCGCGACGTCGCTCCAATCCCAATCCGCGCCCCCGCCCTCGGCGGACGCCGTCGGCTCCACCGCGAGTGGCGCCGTGTCGAGCGCGTTGGCCCGGGACTCCTCGGACTCCACCGCCAGCGGCGCCGCATCCCACGCCGCGTCCATGGGCGCGGGCGCCAGGTCCTCGGCCAGCACCGCCTCGGACTCGGGCTCGGCCTCCAGCAGCTCCGCGTCTCCGGCCGCCTGCTCCGCGGAGGCCAGCGCCTCCGCCATCGGATCCAACCCGGACGTCGCCGGGGCCTGGGCCTCCGACTCGACCTCCATCGACAGGTCCGCGAACGAATCCTCCAGCGAGGGCTCCGGCGCGGCGGCCGCCACCGGGGCCGGCGTCTCCACCGACAGCCCGGAGAAGTCCTCCTCCGCGCCCGTCCCCCACGCCTCCGCCGGCGCCGCCGCGGGCGAAGTCGCCACGGGCGCCTGCGGCATCCACGGCGCGGGCTCGCTCAACGACGGGATGTCGATGTCGTCCGTGCTGAGGTTCAGGCTGTCCTGCTCGGCGGGCGCCTGCGGGACGTACCCACCGGCCTGCGGATCCACCGGGGCCGCGTAGCCCGCGGCCGCGTTCGGGTCATACGCGGCGTTCGGGTCGTAGGCCGTGTTCGGGTCGTACGCCGCCGTGTTCGGGTCGTACGCCGCGTTCGGATCATAGGCCGCCGCGTTGGGGTCGTAGCCGGCGGGGTAGGCGTACCACTGGCCATCCTCGCCGTAGTAGCCCTGGGGCTGCTCGTAGCCGGCGGGGTAGGCGTACCACTGGCCGTCCTCGCCGTAGTACCCCTGGGGCTGCTGCTCGGGCTGAGCCCAGGCCTGGCCGCCGCCGCGGTGTCCGCCGCGTCCTGGATGCCCAAAAGGCCGCGCAGCTCGACCCAGCGAGACTCCTCGACAGCAGACAGGCTTCCCAGCTTCCGCTTCTCATCCAGGAAGCGGAACTCTCTCATCGCGGCGCGCGTATCGGACATCCGTCACCTTGCTGCGCCAGCGTCCAACGGGGACCGCCGCAGCGAAAATCTTGGAGGCCCGCGAGTGTAGGGGAGTCCCGCCAGGGGGTAAACCAATCCGCCACGCCCGGCCGGCCGCTACCTCCCCGAGAGGGCGGCACGCACCGCCTGGTCCAGCCCCGCGAAGTCCTTCTCGTAGGTGGCCTTCAGGGTCTCCTGGAAGGAGTCGGCCCGGCCCGCCCTCTCGATGAAGTCCAGCAGCTTCTCCTGGCCCCCCAGCCGCACCAGCTCCCGCACCGCCATGGCGGACGTGCCGTAGGCGATCTCCGGCTGGGACATGGTGATGGGCGCCTGCGAGTCCATCTCCGACAGCTTCGGCAGGGCCCCCTGCTTCGCCCGGCTGCGCATCACGTCCCGCAGGTAGCGCGGCGGGCCGTCCAGCCCCAGGTAGCGCCACTCGATGTACTCGGCCAGGCCCTCGTTGAACCAGCGGGGCAGGGCGCCGCCGCCGCGCGGGCTGATTTCATCCACCGCCGCGTGCACGTACTCGTGGACCAGGGTGGCCTTCGTCGCCTGCGTCAGCTCGGCCGCGTCGTTCATGCGGATGGCGTCCTCGGAGTACAGGCCGGCCACCGCGGCCGCGTACCGGGCGCCCATGTGCGTGGCGAACTCGTCGCGCGTGTAGAGCACCACGTTCAGCTGCCGCGCGCGGGCCCGCCCCAGCGTGCGCCGGGTGAAGTCATAGGCCTCGTCCAGCGCGGCCACGACCTTGCCCTCGTACTCCGCGCGCTGGCCGAAGTCCCGGTCGCTGTTGAAGTAGCGGATGGCGAAGCGGCTGTTCTGGCGCACGCGCATGCCGTCCTTGCCCACGCCGGACTCGTAGCTCAGCCCCGTGGGCCGGACGTCTCCGCCCGCCGTCGCCTTCGCCTGGCGCGTGTCCCCCGTGCCGGGCTCGCCGTTCATCCGCTGCTCCAGGCGCTCCGCCTCGCGCCGCGCGGCCTCTTCCTCCGACACCTGCGAGCGCGCGTGCCGCATCAGCTTGCGCGCCTCCGCGGCCTCCTTCGACTTCGCGGGCACCTGCCGCAGCGTGGCCAGCGCCCCCGCCGAGTCCTTGTCCAAGAGCTGCAGCCGCCCCAGCTCCAGCGCGAACGCGCCATCCCTGGGGAAGTTCGCCAGGCCCTTCTTCAGCGCCTCCTCCGCGGCGGCCCGCTGCTCCGTCCTCAGCGCCGAGCGCGCCAGGCACCGCAGCCCGCCCGCCGTCTGCTGGAAGGCCACGGCGCGCTCGCCCAGCGAGTACGCCATCACCGCGTCCTCGGAGAGCAGCGCCTCGCAGCCCTTGAGCAGCGGGGCCGCCACGGACGGCCGCTGCGCCTCCGGGTACGAGGCGGGGTCCGCGGCCGCGAACGCGAGGTACAGCTCCTCCCACTCCCTGCGGGCCGCCAGCTCCTTCGCCTTCTGCGCGGGAGGAGCGGCGGCGAGGAGCAGCAGGGCGATGAGGGGCGTGTTCATGGGCTCCTGGAGTATCGCCGAACCCCCGAGCGCCCGCGCAAGCCTCCCCGCCCTACGTCCGGGCGACCTGCCAGCCCTGCGACTCCAGGGCGGTCATCAGCTCCTGGATGTGGGCGTGCCCCGTGGTCTCCAGCATCACCTCCACCGTGGCCTCGCCCAGGCCCGCCTTGGAGAAGGCGCGGTCGTGGTGCAGGTCCACCACGTTGGCGCGCATCTCGGCAATCTGCGTGGTGAGCCGCGCGAGCATGCCGGGCCGGTCCGGCAGCCGCACCTCCAGCTGCACCAGGCGGCCCGCCTTCACGAGGCCCCGCTCGATGATGCGGCTGATGACGTTCATGTCGATGTTGCCGCCCCCGACGATGATGGCGACGCG
The DNA here is from genome assembly GCF_046520365.1 of Corallococcus sp. 4LFB. Lineage (NCBI taxonomy): Bacteria > Pseudomonadati > Myxococcota > Myxococcia > Myxococcales > Myxococcaceae > Corallococcus > Corallococcus sp. 4LFB. Next base: position 3,029 of record NZ_JBKGHJ010000469.1, on the reverse strand, counting down.
CTTGCCCTTCGCCTGGGGCACCCGGCCGTTGACGAGCGCCGCCAGCCCCGCCGCGCCCGCGCCCTCCGCTACGGACTTCTCCTGCTCCAGCATCATCAGGATGGCGGCGGCGATCTCCTCCTCGTCCACCGTCACCACCGCGTCCACGTACCTGCGCACGTGCTCGAAGGTGAGCTCGCCCGGCACCTTCACCGCGATGCCGTCCGCGATGGTGGTGCCCGCGGCGGTGAGCTCCGTGCGCTTGCCGGCATCCAGCGACGCCTTCATGCTCGCGATGGTGGAGGCCTGCACGCCCACCACCTGGATGCGCGGGTTCGTCTGCTTCAGCGCCACGGCCACGCCGGAGATGAGCCCGCCGCCGCCCACCGGAACAATCACCAGCTCCAGGTCCGGGCACTGCTCCAGCAGCTCCAGGGCGATGGTGCCCTGGCCCGCGATGACGTGCGGGTCGTTGAACGGGTGCACGAAGACGAGGTTCTCCGCGGCCTGGATGCGCAGGGCCTCCGCGTAGGCCTCGTCGTAGTTGGCGCCCTTGAGCACCACGCGCGCGCCGTAGTCGTCACGCGTGCGCGTCACCTTGATGAGCGGCGTGCGCTCCGGCATCACGATGGTGGCGCGGATGCCCAGGCGCCGCGCGTGGTACGCCACGCCCTGCGCGTGGTTGCCGGCGGAGGCCGCGATGACGCCGCGGCGCCTCTCGTCTTCCGTCAGCGTCAGCAGCTTGTTGAGGGCGCCGCGCTCCTTGAAGGCGCCGGTGCGCTGGAGGTTCTCCAGCTTGAAGTACACCACCGCGCAGTCGGTCCTCTCCGTGAAGTAGTCCGACGCGGGGCACGGCGTGGGGCGCAGCGCGGTGCGGATCCGTTCGCGCGCCGCCTGGATGTCCTGCAGGGTGACCATCATGGCCGGGCGTGTAGCTTAAAGCCGGCCCCGGACGGAAGCGGCGCCGAGCCCATGTGGAGCCCACGCCTGCCTGGACGCGATGCGGCAGCGGCCGGACGGGCGCCTTGCCTTGCCCGTCAGATGCCGCGCAGCACCGTGGCCTTGCCCACCCGGCCAATGGCCAGGATGTAGGCGGCCGTCCGCATGGAGACCTTCCGGGAGCGGGCAATCTGCGCCACCCGGTCGTAGGCCTCCTTCATCGTCTTCTCCAGCTCCGCGTTGACGCGGTCCTCCTCCCAGGAGACGTGCTGGAGGTTCTGCACCCACTCCAGGTAGCTCACCGTGACGCCGCCCGCGCTGGCCAGGATGTCCGGCACCACGAAGATGCCGCGCTTCTCCAGGATGTCGTCCGCCTCCGGCTGGGTGGGGCCGTTGGCGCCCTCCACCACCAGGCGCGCGCGCACGCTGTTGGCGTTGTCGCGGGTGAGCACGTGGCCCAGGGCGGCGGGGATGAGCACTTCACAGTCCGCCGCGAGCACGTCCTCGTTGGTGCACGGCGTGCCGCCGCTGAAGCCCGTCACGGTGCCGGTGCGCTTCACGTGCTCGAAGAGGGAGGGCACGTCCAGGCCCATGGGGTTGTACATGCCGCCCAGCACGTCGGACGCGGCCACCACCACGCCGCCGTCGCCCCAGAGCAGCTGCGCGATGTGGCTGCCCACGTTGCCGAAGCCCTGGATGGCGAAGCGCGTGCCCTTCACCGGCATGCCCAGGTCCCGCAGGATTTCGCGGCACACGTAGAGCAGCCCCCGCCCGGTGGCGGCCTCGCGGCCCTTGGAGCCGTACAGCTCCAGGGGCTTGCCCGTCACCACCGCGGGCGAGTGCCCGTGGTAGCGCGAGTACTGGTCCATCACCCAGGCCATCACCTGGGGGTTGGTGTTGACGTCCGGCGCGGGGATGTCGCGCGTGGGCCCGATGACGTCCTGGATCTGGTCCACGAACTTGCGCGTGAGCCGCTCCACTTCCTTGAGGCTCATCTGCGCGGGGTCGCACGCCACGCCGCCCTTGGCGCCGCCGTAGGGCACGTTCACCACGGCGGTCTTCCACGTCATCAGCGACGCGAGCGACACGCACTCGTCCTGGTCCAGGGCGGGGTGGTAGCGCAGGCCGCCCTTCATGGGGCCGCGGCTGTTGTCGTGCTGGATGCGGTAGCCCAGGAACGTGCGGATTTCACCGGAGTCCATCTCGATGGACACCTGCACCTTCACCTCGCGCAGGGGCGTGGCCAGGAGCGTCTCGATGGGCGTGCCCACGTCCATCACCCGCGCGGCCTTGCGGAAGTAGTAGTTGGTGCCGTCGACGGCGTTCATGGCGGGCTTCACTCCTGAGGACAGACGGAAAACCTTAACAGAAGGGGTGCGCTACGATGCGCGCGTCCATGCGCCCCCACCCCCCGGACGACAGCGACGCCGGTTCGTCCCTGCTGGGACTGGCGCGGCGGATCCGCACGCTGCGCGAGCGCCGGGGCCTCACCCAGGAGGACTTCGCCGCCCGGTGTGACATCTCCGTGAGCTTCGTGTCGCTGCTGGAGCGCGGCGAGCGCAACCCCAGCTACGACACGCTCCTCCAGGTCGCGGCCGCGCTGGAGCTGCCGCTGTGGGAGCTGTTCCGGCTGGAGGACGCGGAGGACGCGGGGGCTCATCGGCTGGTGGAGTGGGTGCGGCTGCGGAAGCTGGGCCGGCAGGACGTGGACCGCCTGCTGGCCGTGGCGGAGGCGATGTTCAGCGGCGGGCCGGGCGCCCCGGGCCTCGGGGTGAAGGCGGTCGGCGCGGCCTGTACTTCACCGGAGTGTGGCCGGCCCGTGCTGGCCCGGGGGTTGTGCGTCGCGCACTACCACCGGGCCCGCAGGAAGAAGGCGCCCTCCGGCGGACCGGAAGGCGCCCCGTAGGCGAAGCGCTACTTGCGCTTGGCGCGCTCCACCTTCAGCGTCTTGCCCTCGCCGTGAGGCTTGCCGTGGGTGGCCTCGAAGCCCGCCACGTCCTCCTCCGCCACGAAGACGTACGCGTACGTGGGGCGCAGGTCCGTGCGCAGCACCTTGCCCGCCGGAGCGCCCGCGGCCTCCAGCGCGGCGGTGACGCCCGCCTCGTCCAGGC
>NZ_JBKGHJ010000468.1:0-6507 GCF_046520365.1 Corallococcus sp. 4LFB | reverse complement strand
CGGAAGGCCTGCAGCTCCGGCGGCCCTCGCGCGTGAGCCCGGCGGCGCGCCGGTCCACCTCCACCGTGCCAGGAACAGCAGGCCCCCCGGCGCCAGGCTCCGCGCCAGGTGGACGATGGCCGCGTCGCGCGCGGACGCGGAGAAGTACGTGAGCACGTTGCGGCAGAGGATGAAGTCGAAGAGCCCGAAGCGCTCCGGCAGCGGCGCCAGCAGGTTCGCCGGAGCGAAGCGCGTCACCTTGCGCACCTCCGGGAGGATGGAGACCTGACGCCCGTTGAGCAATTCGTAGACGGGGTGCAGCGCGGGGGCGGACTCACGCCGGGACCACGCGCCGTAGGTGCCGCGCCGCGCGGCCTCCAGGCTGGCCTCGTGCAGGTCCGTGCCCACCACCTCCACCGGCATCCCCGCGGGCGCGCACGCCAGGAGGCACGCGGCCAGCGAATAGGCCTCCTCGCCGGTGGCGCAGCCCGCGCTCCAGCCGCGCAGGTGCATGGCGCCGTGGCGCAGCGCGGACGGGATGCCCACCTGCGTGATGTAGCGGAAGTGCTCCGGCTGGCGGAAGAAGTACGTCTCCCCCACCAGGACCGCGCGCACCAGCGTGTAGGCCAGCGGGGAGCCCAGCTGCTGCAGTTCGCTCAGGACCTCCGTGGGCACGCGCCCCCGGGCCAGCTCCGCGCGCAGCACGCGCTCCACCGCCTCCTGGGCGATGGCGTCGTCGCGGAAGCCGGTGGTGTCCGCCACCACCTCCCGGGCACGGGCCAGGAGCCTCGGGTCGAGCCCCGCACTCATGCGCTCCGCTCTTCCTCCACCGGCGCGAGCAGCGCGGGCAGGTCGCGCAAGAGGCCCCGCGCGATGAAGACCTTCGGATCCAGGATGGGCAGCGCGCGGCCGCCGGTGCGCAGCATGCCCACGAGCCCTTCCTGCAACAGGCCGTGCTCCGCGCCGCCCACCTTCTCGCGCCGGTCGATGTCGCCCGCCTGGAACTCCTCCGGGTCCTTCACCGTGTCCACGGTGAGCGCCAGCGACACGCCCTCCGCCTCGATGACCACCAGCATCCGCTCCGCGATGGCCACCCGGTGCTCCACGCCCAGCCGCAGCGCCACGTCCAGCACGCACACCGCCTGGCCGCGCAGCTCCACGTACTCGCGCAGGTACGCGGGGCCGGTGGGCAGGGGCCGCGTCAGGGGCTGGAGCAGGACCTCCTTCACGGAGTCCAGCGGCACGGCGAACTCGCGCTCGCCCACGCTGAGCCGCAGCACCAGCATGGCGCCGGAGCGCGAGCGGCGCCGCGCGTTCTCCAGCGCCTCGCCCACGCGCGCCAGCAATTCGTCCGCGCGGAAGGGCTTGGGCAGGAACGCCTCCGCGCCGAAGCCCAGGCACGCCTCCGCGCGCTGCTTCTCCGAGGAGATGATGATGACCGGGATGTGCGCCGTGCCCGGATCCGCCTTCATCCGCTGGAGCACCTCGTCCCCGTCCATCTCCGGCATGGACAGGTCCAGCAGCACCGCCGCCGGGTGCAGCCGCCCCACCTTGTCCAGCGCCTCACGGCCGTTGCTGGCCGTGTGGATGGTGTAGTGCCCGGAGAGGATGGCCCGCTCCAGCGCGAGGATGGCGTCGCTGTCATCCACCAGCAGCAGCGTCGGCAGGCTCACGGTTCTCAGCCCCCGTTCAGGAACTGGCGGACCGTCTTGGTCAGCTCGTCGTGGGACACCGGCTTCTGGATGAAGGCGTTGGCCCCGGCCTCCGAACCGCGCTGGCGCAGGTCGTTGCCCTTCTCCGCCGTCAGCAGGATGACCGGCACCTGCTTCACCTGCGCCTGCGCGCTCGCGCGAACCTCCTTCACGAAGGTGATGCCGTCCATCACCGGCATGTTGATGTCCGCGATCACCACGCTCACCGGCACCAGCCGCAAGAGCTGCAGCGCGCGCTGCGCGTCCTCCGCCTCGACGATGCTGACCTTGAGGTTCATCAGGTAGATCTTGAGGATGTTGCGGACGGTCGGACTGTCGTCCACCAGCAAGACGTTGGTGCTCACTGTGCCACGGCTCCTCGCACAGGCCCCGCGGAGTGCGGAGATGTCCTGCGCTGCATGAGTGATCCTACCGTGAGCGCTCCGACGGGCGAAAGCGGGGGGCTTCCGTCCGCCGGGAAGCCTGGCAGGCGAATGTCTGGGTTTTCCGACAAGGTTGGGTGGCTTCAGCCTTCCTTGGGCGTGGGGTTCGCGGGGACCCCTTCTGCCGGTGTCTCCACCGTCTCCACTGGGGGTGCGCCCACCGCGTGGTAGCCGCCGTCCACGTGAATCATCTCGCCCGTGGTGGACGACAACCAATCGGACAGGAGCGCACAGGCCGTCTTCGCCACGTGGTCGTGGCTGTCCTTGTCGCTCCAGCCCAGCGGGGCCTGCTTGCCCCAGTACTGCGCCAGCGCCTTGAAGCCCGGGATGCCCTTGGCGGCGACGGTGGCCAGCGGGCCCGCCGCGAGCGCGTTCACGCGGATGCCCTTGGGCCCCAGGTCGCGCGCCAGGTAGCGCACGGTGGCCTCCATGGCCGCCTTGCACACGCCCATCCAGTCATAGATGGGCCACGCCTGCCGGTTGTCGAAGTCCAGCGCCACGATGGAGCCGCCCGGGGGCATCAGCGGCGCGCACGCCACCGCCAGCTCCTTCACGGAGAAGGCGGAGACGCGGAACGCGGTCTGCACGCTCTCCCACGGGGTGTTGAGGAAGTTGCCGCCCAGCGCGTCCTCGGGCGCGTACGCGATGGCGTGCAGCACGCCGTCCACGCGGCCCCACTTCTGGCGCAGCGCCTCCGTCAGCGCCGGAAAGTGCGCCGGGTTCGTCACGTCCAGCTCCAGCACCTCCGTGCCGGGCTTGAGCCGCTTCGCGCTGCGCTCCGTGAGGGACTTGGCCCGGCCAAAGCCGGTGAGGATGACCTCGGCGCCCTGCGCGATCGCGTGCTCCGCGACGCCAAAGGCCAACGACTGCGGGGTGAGCACGCCGGTGATGAGCAGCTTCTTGCCCTGGAGGAGCATGTCGGTACGTTCTCGCTGAGGGAGGGAAGAGGGGGCGTGTGCTTACCACTCCTGAACGTGCGTGGGAGGCCCCGCCCCTCCTTATCCCGTCCTGCCCCGGATGTACGTCCGTTCAGCATGCCAGGGGGGCTGGCGCCTCCTTTGAGCCCCTTCCAGCCAGGGGGAATCCGGCCTTCGGTGAAGCTCCGCTCACTTGGAGCATGACTCCAGCTGCTCTCTTGAGCGAAGACAGGCAGCCGGGCATGACGCGGTTCAACAAACTGAGGCGAAAACCCCCCAACGCGGCGCCCATCCAGTAAAAGACCCCCGCCATGGCGAATTTCCAGGACAGCTTCCTCTCTGGTGCCAACATCGACTTCATCGAGGGCCTCTACGCCCGCTTCCTCGATGACCCCGGCAGCGTGGACGCGAGCTGGCGTGAGGTGTTCGAGCGCAACAACGGCACCGGCCGCCCCATCTTCAACGCGAAGCAGCTGGAGGCCCCCGCCCCGGCCGCCGCGGAAGGCAAGGGCGACGGCAAGGGCAAGGGCAAGGCGAACGGTGTCGCCGTGCAGGCCGCGGCACCGCAGGCCCCGGCGGCCGCGGCGCAGGACATCGGGCTGCAGTCGAAGGTGGACCAGGCCATCACGGCCTTCCGGCTGCGCGGCCACCTGCGCGCGAAGCTGGATCCGCTGGACCGTCCGCGCCCGCAGCTGGGGCACGTGGCGGACGTGGCGCTGATGGACGAGAACCACTTCACCGCGAAGGAGCTGGAGCAGGCGGTGGAGTGCAACCACGTCTTCCCGCAGCAGCGCGTGCGCCTGGCGGACCTGGTCACCCGGCTGCGCCGCACGTACTCCAGCCACATCGGCGTGGAGTTCATGCAGATGCTCGACAGCGAGCGGCGCCGCTGGCTCATGCAGCGCATGGAGCACAGCGACAACCGCACGCCGTTCTCCGTGGAGGACCAGCGCCACATCCTCACGAAGCTGTCGTACGCGGAGGGCTTCGAGAACTTCCTGCACACGAAGTACGTGGGCGCCAAGCGCTTCAGCCTGGACGGCGGCGAGGCCCTCATCCCCATGCTGGACGCGCTGCTGGAAGTGGGCAGCGGCATGGGCCTGAAGGAGCTGGTCATCGGCATGGCCCACCGCGGCCGCCTCAACGTGCTGACCAACATCCTGGGCAAGAAGCCGGATCAGATCTTCAGCGAGTTCGACGGCCCCAGGGACCCCAAGGCGTACCTGGGCCGCGGCGACGTGAAGTACCACATGGGCTTCTCCTCGGACCACACCACGCGCGCCGGCAGGAACGTGCACCTGTCGCTGGCCTTCAACCCCAGCCACCTGGAGTGCGTGGGCCCCGTGGTGGAGGGCCGCGTGCGCGCCAAGCAGGACCGCGGCGGGGACGCGGAGCGCACCGGCGTGGTGCCGCTGCTCATCCACGGCGACGCGGCCTTCATCGGCCAGGGCATCACGTCGGAGACGCTCAACTTCTCCGGCCTCAAGGGCTACACGACGGGCGGCACGGTCCACATCGTCATCAACAACCAGGTGGGCTTCACCACCGACCCGTCGGACTCGCGCTCCAGCATCTACGCCACCGCCATCGCGCAGATGCTGGACATCCCGGTGTTCCACGTGAACGGGGATGACCCGGAGGCGTGCGTCCACGTGGCGCGCCTGGCGGCGGAGTACCGCCAGACGTTCAAGAGCGACGTGGTCATCGACTTCATCTGCTACCGCCGCTACGGCCACAACGAGGGTGACGACCCGTCCTTCACCCAGCCGGCGATGTACGACCTCATCCGCAAGCACCCGCCGGTGCGCGCGCTGTACGCGAAGGCGCTGGCGGAGGCCGGCCGAATCAGCGCGGAGGAGTCGGACGCCATCAAGCAGCGCTGCTTCCAGGACTTCGACGCGGCGCTCACCCGCGCCCGCCAGGAGAGCCAGTTCAAGGAGCCCAACGCGCTGGAGGGCCTGTGGAAGCCGTACAAGGGCGGCCTCTTGAAGAACGCGCCCCAGGTGCCCACGGCGGTGGCCAAGGCCACGCTGCGCGACGCGCTCCAGAAGCTGGCCACCGCGCCGGCGGGCTTCAACGTGCACCGCGACGTGGAGCGCACGGTCCTCAAGAAGCGCCAGGGCATGCTGGAGAGCGAGGAGCTCCAGTGGAGCGAGGGCGAGTCGCTGGCGTACGCGACGCTCCTGTCGGAGGGCTACACCATCCGCCTGTCCGGCCAGGACAGCGAGCGCGGCACCTTCAGCCACCGCCACGCGGTGCTGCACGACACGCAGACGGGCGAGGAGTTCGTGCCCCTGCGCCAGTTCCCCACCGGCAAGGCGACGTTCAACGTCTGGAACAGCCCGCTGTCGGAGATGGGCGTGCTGGGCTTCGACTACGGCTACAGCCTGGACGTGCCGGACGGCCTCACCCTGTGGGAGGCCCAGTTCGGTGACTTCGCCAACGGCGCGCAGATCATCATCGACCAGTTCATCGCCGCGGCGGAGAGCAAGTGGCGCCGGCTGTCCGGCATCACGCTGCTCCTGCCGCACGGCTACGAAGGCCAGGGCCCGGAGCACTCCAGCGCGCGCCTGGAGCGCTTCCTGGACCTGTGCGCCGAGGACAACCTCCAGGTCTGCTACCCCACCACGCCCGCGCAGATCTTCCACCTCTTGCGCCGCCAGGTGCTGCGCCCGGTGCGCAAGCCGCTGGTCATCATGTCGCCCAAGAGCCTGCTGCGCCGCCCGGAGGCGACGAGCCGCATGGACGACCTGGCCACGGGCGCGTTCCAGGAGGTGATTCCGGACGCGAAGGCGGACGCCGCGAAGGTGAAGCGGCTGCTCTTGTGCAGCGGCAAGGTGTACTACGACCTGGCCAAGGCCCGGGACGAGCGCAAGGACGACGCCATCGCCATCGTGCGGGTGGAGCAGCTCTACCCCTTCCCGCAGGACGAGCTGACGAACCTGGTGGCGAAGCTGCCGGCGCTCCAGGAGCTGTACTGGGTGCAGGAGGAGCCGCGCAACGCGGGCGGGTGGCACTTCATGTTCCCGCGCCTGCACGACCTGTTGTCCCAGCGCGCGCAGCAGACGGTGAAGCTGGGCTACATCGGGCGCGCCGAGGCCGCCAGCCCCGCCACCGGTTTCACGAAGACGCACGACTACGAGCAGCAGCTCATCATCGAAGAAGCCATCCTCCGAGGACCCCAGAATGGCCGTTGAACTGAAAGTCCCCCCGCTCGGCGAATCCATCACCGAGGCCGTCGTCGGCAAGTGGAACAAGAAGCAGGGTGAGTCTGTCTCCGCGGACGAGCCGCTCGTCGTGCTGGAGACCGACAAGGTCACCATCGACGTGCCCTCCCCCGCCGCCGGCAGCATCGCGTCCATCGCCTTCAAGGAGGGCGACAAGGTCCGCGTGGGCGACGTGCTGGGCACCATCGAGGCCGGTGCTGGCGCTGCCGCTTCTCCCGCCGCTGCCGCCGCCACGCCCGCGCCCGCCCAG
>NZ_JBKGHJ010000467.1:0-6511 GCF_046520365.1 Corallococcus sp. 4LFB | reverse complement strand
CCGGGACGCTGCCCGTCACCACGGCGGAGGACGCGGCGGGCGGGGCGGCGGCGAGCGCCGGAGCCCCGGTGGCGAGCAGGGCGAGGACGAAGACACGGGAGGCAGAGGGGGTCCGGGCGGGCATGGGCCGTTCTTTACACCACGCACGCGCGGATCCTTCCCGGACCGGCGTCGGGCGTGTTGGCTGTCTGCTTCTCTGCCCGGAAGGGCTCGCCTGGATGCCTCCTGCTTGACGTCTGGCCGCCTGTCCCGGAGGCGTGCGCCAGCTGCGTGCCATTGTAGGTACTTGGGTGCCCTGGGAGGCGAAACGGTGTTCCTGGCCGGACGAGCGGCAGGCAGCCGTGCCGGTTCCCCGCGCGTCAAGGCGTTACGGACGGCGAGGGGCTCCCTAGCTTTCCCACATCAACGCATCGCATCGATTTTCGAAAGGGAGGGCACGCATGCCTCGCTCCTACAGCTTCGACCACTTCCAGGTTCCCAAGACGCTGCCGCCGCAGAAGCGCAGCCTGCGGCAGCGCGACAAGGAGCACCTAGCCCAGTCGTCGCGCGTGACGGTGCACGACGACGAGGGCGTCCACTACGGCAAGAGCCACGCGCAGACGGAAGAGATCCTCATGGCGCGCAAGATGGAGCTCCAGTTGGAGGAGCTGGCCCGTCCGGAGGCGGACGCCAAGTTCTCCCACGGGCCGGTGTCGAAGGTGAGCGGCGCCGCGAAGAAGCAGCGCAAGGCGGCCGCGTCACCCGTCATCGGGACGACGGCGCCCATCGGGGCCCTGCCGCCCACCCAGGAGCGCCCGCCGCAGGCCCGGCTGCCGGACCTGGTCGACGAGGCGCGCCGGCAGGTGAAGGCCATCCAGACCGGCGTGGGCGACGTGGCGGCGGCCGTGCAGCGGCTGGCGACCCTGCCCCTGGAAGCGGTCCGGCTGGCGGCCCGCCGCATCATCCCGGCCTGAAACCCGAAGAGGAGGATGGACCGCGCGTGGAGCTGACCCTGGTCTCCTACAACATCCACTCCGGCATCGGCGTGGACGGAGCTTTCGACCTGGAGCGCGTGGGCGCGGTGCTCCGCGAGGTGAACGCGGACATCGTCGCCCTGCAGGAGGTGGGGGACTTCCGGGGCAAGACGCCCCGGGAGGACCAGCCCGAGCACCTGGCCCAGATGCTCGGGCTGCACATGGCCTTCGGGCCCAACGTGGTCCGCAACGGCCGCCGCTACGGCAACGCCATCCTCAGCCGGCTGCCGGTGCTCAAGTCGAAGAACTACGACCTGAGCGTGCAGGGGCGTGAGCCCCGGGGCGCGTTGAGATGCGACGTGGACCTGGGCGGGGGCAAGCAGCTGCACGTCTTCTGCCTCCACCTGGGCCTGTCCGTGAGTGAGCGGCGGCGGCAGGAGTCGCTCCTGCTGTCCGCCGACCTGCTGCGCGACGCGGCCCGCAAGGACCCCATGGTGGTGTGTGGAGATTTCAACTCCTGGGGCAACGGGCCGGTGTCCTCGCTGGTGCGCGAGGCCATCCACGACGCCGCGTTCGAGCTGGGCGCCGCCGCGCGCACGTACCCCACGCGGCTGCCCCTGTTCCGGTTGGATCGCATCTACGTGGACTCGGGCGTACGGCCGGTGTCGGTGACGCCGCACCGCTCGCCCTTGAGCCGGGTGGCGTCGGACCACCTGCCGCTGGTGATGCGCTTCGAGGCCCCCATCTCCGTGCAGCCGCCCGTCGCGCCTCCGGTGCAGCTGATCGGCTAGGGGTGTGGCTTGCGCTAGGCTCTCCATCGTCCGGTATCTCGCGTTGAGTGGCCGACGCTGGCGAACGCCGGACAATTTCCTCGCGGCGCGGTTGTCGCGGGGAGGAGGGGTGCCTAGGTTGGCGCCCACGCGCACAGGGACGTGAGCGTCGGCCGGAGAGCGCATGCACGTGGGCAGTGAACAGACGGATCGCGGCGTCGCCGCACTCGTCGGGCGCATGGCGGATGGCTTCAGTCGGTTGGTGACGCAGCACCTCCAGCTGGCACGCGTGGAGCTGGCGGAGGACGCGAAGGCCCTGGGCCTGGACGTGGCGAGCATCGCCGTGTTCGTGCCCTTCCTCCTCGTGGGGTACGCCTTCGTCTGCGGGGCGCTGGCGGCCGTGCTCGCTCCGTGGACGGGGTGGGCGGGCGCGCTGGCCATCGTGGGCGCGCTGAACCTGGTGGGCGGCGGCCTGGGCATCCTTCGCGCGGTGAAGCGGCTGAAGTCGCGCCAGGTGATGGATGACAGCGTGAGCGAGCTGTCGCGCAGCATGGCGGCGCTCACCGCGGCCCGCCCGCCGGTGGCGCCGACGCCCGGGGTGAACACGCTGAAGGACACGACGGGAATGGCTTTCAAGGAGCCGCGGGATGGCCGCTAGCAATGGACACCTGCCGCGCACGAGCGCGGCGCTTCGCGAGGAAATCGAGCGCACCCGGGCCGACCTGGCCACGTCGGTGAGCGCGCTCCGGGTGGAGGTGGCGGAGGTCACCGACTGGCGTCAGTGGGTGCGCAAGCATCCCTACGCCTGCGTGGGCGGAGCCTTCCTCGTCGGTTACCTGGTGGGCTCGCGGCGCTGAACGGGCGCGGCCGGGCCGGGATGAAAAGCTTCAGGACGCAATCGGAAACGAACGCACAGCAGAGGGCTTCCATGGAAATCAATCCGCAGCAGATGGCAGACCGGGCGCGGCACCTTCAGGAGCAGCTGCCGAACATGGACGAGGCGCGGCAGAACCTGGTGGACCTGAACCGTCAGGTCGTCGGGTTCATCAAGGCCAACCCGGGCACGTGCCTGCTGGGCGCCATCGCCGTGGGCTTCATCGTGGGCCGCATCGCGTCCCGCTAACCGGTTGCCTGGACAAGGGAGCACGGACATGACGAACTATTCGGGCACGACGGGCAACGGCACGGCGGAACACGGCGATGACGCGGGCTTCGGCCAGCGCGTGGATCAGCTGGGCTCCGACGCGCAGCAGTTCATCGACAACGCGCGCAGCGCGGTGGCGGACCTGGGACAGACGCTGGACCTGAAGGGGCGCGTGGAGCGCAACCCCTATGGCACGCTGGCCATCGCCGTGGGCGTCGGCTACGTGCTGGGCGGTGGCCTCTTCACGCCGCTGACCGGGCGCATCCTCAAGCTGGGCGTGCGGCTGGCCGCGCTGCCCTTCGTGAAGGATGAGCTGCTGGGCATGGCGGAGTCCGCCTTCCAGGGCTATCAGACGGGTCGTGGCACGCCGCCCTCGGGCAGCGTCTAGGATTCCCGCGGCACCCCGCGTCTTTCCCCCGAAGTCATCTCACGGAGTCGGACATGCTGAGCCTGAAGGACTTGAAGAAGCTGGACAGGGACGACGTACTAGACCTCCTCGGCCTGGAGACGCGCCGCACGACGGCGGAGTCGGCGCTGCCGGCGCTGGGCATCTTCGCGGCCGGCGTGCTGGTGGGCGTGGGCGTGGGCATGCTGCTCGCGGACAAGCCGGGCACGGAGCTGCGCGGCGACCTGCGCCAGCGCATCCAGGGCGCCAGGACAAGCTGGCGACGGCCATCAACAGCGCGCGCGGTGGGGACACGCAGCAGGGCGCGGGCTCCACGGTGCCGCCGGGTTCGCGCACCACGACCTGATTCCAGGCAGTGCGTGAAGTGCACAGAGGGCCTCTTCCCGTGGAAGCGCGGGGAGGGGCCTTCGTGTTTGCTCGGGGGGCAGGGCGGATGGCCTAGGATGCGAGGCGATGCGAAGTCCTTCGCATCAGGAGCAGACCCCGTGAGCGCGGCGAAGAAGCGACGGACGACCGGCACGAAACCGCCCGAGGCGACGCAGCCGTCGCGACACGACACGCCCGTGGACACGCCAGCGGTTGGAGCGCCCTCGCCGCTCCCCGTGCGAAACACAGACACGCCGTGGGCCTCCGGACCCGAGGGCGCGCTGGGACAGTTGCGCGCGCTGGAGACACTGGAGTCCACCTACGACGCCTGGGCGGAGCTGAAGCGCGAACACGCCGCCTCCGTCATCCAGTTCCGCGAGGAGCAGGCCCGCCTCACGCAGCAGGGCTCGTTCCTCCTGGGCGCGGTGCGCGCCGCGGGCATGGACTCCGGTTCGACGGCTCCGGGCCTCCAGCCCCAGGGCGCCGCCAGCGACTTCCTCCGTGACGCGGAAGCCAAGCTCGCCAGGGCTCGCGAAGCCGTCTCCCAGCGCGAAGCGGAGAGCGAAGCCCGCTACCAGGCCGCGTTCACGGAGGTCCGCGCCACGCTGATAGACCGCGTCCAGCGCTACCTCCAGCGCAGCCACCCGCACCTCACGCTGCTGCTTCGCCGCGTGGGCGCGGAGCGCTCCATCCTCCACGTCGCGCGCGTGCAGCCGGATGAGGCCGTCCTGCTCTGCTACCTGCTCACGCAGCGGGTGCCGTCCCGCTACGGCTTCCTCTTCGACGACTCCACCGAGGACCTGTCGCTCCCGCCCGCGCCGCTCTACGCGGAGGAGTCCGTCGCCTCCGACGCCGTGCGCCCGGACGCACCGGGCCTCTTGCGCGTCATCGACGCCAGCACGGACGTCCTGCCGCTCAAGGGCTTCATCCCCCTGCGCGTGCCCAGGCCCGGAGGAGGGGAGGACTTCTTCCGCCTCCTCCAGCGCGGCGCGGTGATGGAGGTGGAGATCGCGGACGGCCCTGACTTCCGCAGCATCCTCACCCGCGAAGAGTCGGAGCGCTTCGCGGGCCACCTCCTGCGCCTCAAACTCGAGGAGCGCATCGGCCTGGACATCGAGGCCGGGTAGCCACGCTCAGTTCGTCCGCACGATGCCCACTTCCGCGGTGCCCGCCATGACGACGCTGCCCAGGAAGAGGTTGTCGGACTCCGGGCCGCCCATGCGCACCGCCTGGAAGATGACCAGGTAGGTCTGCCGCGGGTTCGGGAACGCCGTGGCGGGAATCGTCACGCGCGCCTCGCGGAACGTCGCGGGGGTCGCCGCCAGCTGGAGGAACTCCACCGGCGTCGTCGGCACGTTCGAGTACGTCGCCTGGCCCTTCTCCCCGTTCGCACCCAGCGGCACCACGGTCACGAAGCCCAGCGTGCGGTCCTGGTTCGCCGGAGGCGCCGGCCGGTCGAACGCGTACGCCGTGTTCGCGTTGATCCGCACGAAGCCCTCCGCCGGATGGAACGCCGGGATGGCCTCCTTCGTGGGGGAGTCCTCCACCCGCGCCTCGTACTTCGTCCCGCCCTGCTCCGCGAAGAACGAATAGGTGGCGCCCGAGGTGTACTTCAGGTCGTCCGTGGAGTCGCTCGTCACGCCGTAGCTGCCGCCGCCCTGGCCGTTGAGCGGGACGCCCGCGGCGCTCCCCGCGCGCAGCGTCACCGTGGCCCCGCTCAAGCCCTCCGGCTGCGCGTTCTCCCCGGACTTCGTCCCGAAGAACACGAACGCCGCCGTCTGCCCGGGGAAGGACACCACGTCCCCGCCGTCCGGCCCGCCGTACGTCCCCGCGTCGTAGCCCGCCAGCGCGGACGCGGACACGTCCACCTGCGGCGTCGCGAGCAGGGTGCCCACCATCACGTGGTCCGCCGTGAGCTGATTGGTCGTCTTCTCCAGGTCGCAGGCGAGCGGCGACAGCACGGACACGGTGGCAAGGGCGGACAGCAACAGGCGTTTCATGGGCACTCTCTTGAACGGGGCACGGATGGACAGGTGACAGCAGCCAACCATACCGCGCGTGTTGACCCATAGGCGCGGGGCCCCGACGGGGTATCCTGCACGCCGCTCGTGCAACGCCTCCGCATTCACTCCTCCGGCCGCCGGTTCCTCCACCGGCTTGGCTTCTCGCTCGTCATGGCGGCCCTGTTCGGCTGCCTGCTGGGCCTGCTCGTCTCCCAGCGCGTCACGGGCCCCGCGCGGCCGGACGACACGCCCGCCCCCCTGCTGTCGCCCTCCGGCTTCATCGAGGGCATCTCCCACTGGCTCGACGGCGGCGAGCGCGCCTTCTACGACTGGCGCATCCGCCAGCTCGGCGAGGTCTCCGAGCGCTCCGACCGCGTGGTGCTCGTCTCCATCGACGACGACACGCTCGCCGAGGCCCAGCAGGGCCCCCGCGCGGACATCGCCGCGTACCCGTGGCCGCGCCAGGTGATGGGCGGCATGGTCCACCGGCTGATGGAGGAGGGCGCCTCCGTGGTGATGCTGGACTTCACCTACCCGGAGCTCAGCCCCCGCGCCTGCGTCACCCCCACGCGCTCGGGCCGGGGCGCCCTGTCCCAGGACGACGACGCGCTCCGGGCCCTGCTGGACCAGGACCCCGGCCACTCCGTGCTCGCCTTCCGCTGGGGCGCCGAGGGCACCCGCACGCTGCCCCCCACCGGCCGCCTGTGGCCTTACAGGGTCCGCCTGGGCAGCTACCCCGGCGTCACCGAGGCCCGCGCCCGCGCCCAGTCCGTGCTCGCCCTGCAGCGCCCCGCGTTCCTCATCCCCGCCGGCAAGGGCCTGGAGGTCTGGGCCGGCGTCGCGGACGAGGGCGAGGGCCGCAGCCTGGG